>JBDTLQ010000106.1:0-8995 GCA_039934715.1 Ignavibacteria bacterium
AAATCTATAAAGTTTTCTTTTCCATCAAACACTCGAATTAATTCTGTCTTTTCTAAATTAGTTTTTTTTGGATCCAGTATTCTTTTATAAGAACTCCATTTGTAATCCTCGAAACTCTCTGATATTCTATGATGAACCGGATTGTAATGTACGTAAAAAATAATTCTCTTAAGGTAATTATCATTAGTAATAATTTTCCTTCTGAATGGCTTTAGAAATAAACTCCCGCTTCTTGACCTTTGATAGTTAATTTTCTCTGCATATGTCTTAAAACATTTTCTGAATTGTTCTGATACCAGCACACTGTTTTCAGATGTCTTAATTAATAAATGGAAGTGGTCAGGTAGCAGACAAAAAGCATAAGTCTTTACATATTCTGACATATACTCATTGTATTTTTTTAGAAAATAAATATAGTTGCTCTCATCATAAAAAATATTTTCATAATTATTACCTCTGTTATAAATGTGATAAAACGAATTAGGAAGGATTTTTTTTGTGTACAAACTCATACCCTATTCATAATTTTCAAACTGCCGTTCATCAAATCGTGATGCATCCATAAGCCGATGCTGTCTTTACAAACTAACAGATGGCATTCAAAAGCACAATGCCATCTCTAGTTTATCAAAAAACTTTCCACATCCTGTCTTGAGTGCCTGTCATTAATTTCCAATACCGTGTTTCTGTCACGGTTAAGAGCGAGCCAGTTTGAGATGACTTTGATCTCGTCAAGCTCGAATGGATTAAACTTATGCCTTACGTACTTACTGAGGGAAAAAAATAAATACTCGGTTGTCTCAGTTAGCTCCTCAAAAATATTTCTCTGATCGAACTCGATATCTTTTTCTATATGATAGGTTTTAACAAGCTTACCATTATGAATGAAGAAAATTTCTTTGCCGGCAAGACTGTCACATTTGATTATTATCTTTTTGCCGTTGATAGCAGATGTTATGACTTTCTGATAACTCATAACCTTTTGTATGTCATGAAGCCGGTCACGCACAAAAGCTGCTCTTTCATACTCCATCTGTTCGGAGAATCCTGTCATCATCATTTCATAAAGATTCTGCGCTGAATTCTTACCAAGAGATGTCAGGAAATTATGAACTTTTATTACTTCCTCCTGATATTCCCGCTTCGTCTGGGATAAATTGCACGGAGCCTTGCATTTACCAATCTCGTGATACATACATGTGGAATGTGCTTCCGAGGGCTTCAGATTTTTATCATCACATTTCCTGAGCTTGAACTCTTCTTTTATATCCTTCAATAACCTGTTAACTGTAAGGCCGCTTTGAAACGGCCCGTAATAATTAGCTCCGTCATTCTCTATCTCATATACTTTCTCAATCTTTGGGTAATCATTTTTTATATCTATCTTCAGGAACGGATGGAATCTGAATCTCTTGATCGCTGAGTTGAATCTGGGTTTGTTTTTCTTTATCAGTCTTGATTCAAGGATCAAAGCCGATAATTCCGAATTTGTAACTTCATATTCTATTGAATGAATTCTGCTTAACAGCTTTCTCAGTTTTACCGGCAGCTCTGAATTATACCGGAAATAAGACGACAAACGTTCACGAAGATTTTTTGCTTTGCCGATATAGAGTATCTCTTCTTCTTTACCTTTCATAAAATAAACACCCGGCAGTTTTGGGAAATCCTTCAGAGATAAGTTCATTCTTTTCAGGGCGGGAGACTTATTCTCATTATTGTAGATCCTGCAGTTCTGAAATTTTAGTATTTCCTCGACATGCTCAAATTCATATTCCTGTGTAAGCATGTTGAGAAGGTTTATAAGTATCTTTGAAGTTGCAAGCGCGTCATCATACGCGCGATGCTGTCTTTTAATGTTTACATTAAAATAGGCTGCGACATTGATCAGGGACTTGCTGCGCAGTCTTCTGAGAAGTCTGCGGGCCAGCTTGCATGTGCAGAGAGATTTGAAGCTGAACGGTTTATTTATCCTTAAAAATGAGTGAAGCAGAAATTTATAATCAAAGCCCGCGTTATGCCCTGTAAAAATAATGTCAGGATTTCCGGGATGGTCAAAGAACGAAATTATTTCATGCGATACACTTTCAAAGTCCGGCTTATTCATCACATCTTCGTTTGAAATTCCGGTCAGATGGGTGATCTCCCTTGGTATGTGCTGCTGGGGATTTATAAGTGTGCTGAACTTATCAATGATCTCAAAGTTCTGAACTTTAATAAGAGCGATCTCAGTTATACGGTTATTAATCGGAGACAAACCCGTAGTTTCAACATCACAAACCATAAAGGGTGTATCAAAAATATTTAAATTGTATTTGCTTTCCATCTCGTAATCTCAATATAAAATACTAATATCACTGATTCTATTTATTTTTTGAAACATTTTTTTCATAAAATCCTTTCTTTGCTTATAAATGAACAGATGGGATAAGGTTTGGGCAGGTTATTTTTGTTGACATTACCGCGGGAATTATCAGTGATTGGCTTTTTATTCAGAGCCGATTTGAGTATTTTATGAGGTTATTTTTCAAAAAATTAATTAAGCAAAATGTCTAAACGCAAACAATATTTAAAAATATTTTCATTACTGTCAGTATTATTACTGGTTACAGTCATTGCATGTTCATCGAAAAAAAAGCAGGTCGTGGCCGAGATCGGTGATGAAAAAATAACACTTGATGACTATGAAAAGCAGTATATGAAAACTGTAAACAATCTTGATTCGGCAAAGAGCTCTGCGATGGATAAAAGAAAAGAGTTTCTGGAATTGCTGGTTAAGTTCAGATTAAAGGTTAAGGATGCGCGTGAACGGGGATTATTAAGCTCCGAAGATATACAAAGTGATCTCAAACAATATAAGGAAAACTTTCTTACATCGTTCCTTATCGATAAGGAGATAGTGGGGCCTCAGATCAAGGATCTTTATGAAAAAAAGGAATATGAAGTAAGAGCTTCACATATACTTATAAATTTACCTCAGCAAAACTATACACCTGAAGATTCGATCAAAGCATATCAGAAAGCTAATGACGCGATAAAAAAATTAAAAGATGGTGTTCCGTTTTCGGAAGTCGCGATGGAATTTTCCGATGACATGACCGCTAAGCAAAATGGCGGCGACCTTTATTATTTTACCGCGGGAATGACCGTACCGGAATTTGAAGACGCTATTTACAAACTGAAGGTCGGGGATTATTCTAAAGAACCGATAAGAACAATGTTCGGTCTTCATATTGTTCAGCTTAATGATAAGAGAAAAAGAAGCGACGGTATCAGAGCTTCACACATTCTGATACAGGATCAAAAGGACAGTCTGGGCAGGGTTATTGATTCGCTTGGAACATTTAACAAGGCAAAGGAAGTATTAACAAGAATTAAGAACGGTGAAGATTTTGCAAAGGTAGCTGCTGAAGTTTCACAGGATCCCGGCTCCTCGCAAAAAGGAGGAGACCTTGGATTTTTTGACAGAAGAAGAATGGTGCAGCCGTTTGACAGCGTTGCATTCAACTTAAAGGTTGGTGAGATCTCAGATCTCGTTCGCACACCATTCGGCTGGCACATAATTAAAGTTACCGAGATCAAACCTTATCTGCCGTTTGAAAAGCAAAAAGAAACCCTGATCACTGAATTCAAAAAGGGTCCGCAGTTTAAGACAGCTTATAATAATTTTTTGGACAAAGCAAAAAAGGATTTTAAATTCGAGATCAAAGAAGACGGTTTGGCATTTCTTGCATCGAAGCTTGATTCAACCAAACCTATTTCTGCTTTCAATATAGACAGCATGTTTACAACAGATGAAAAGAAAACAGTGCTTGCAACATACAAAGACGGCAATATTAAGATCTCCGATTTTATTATGTATCTTACGAAGAACAGGGACAGTCAATCAAGCCTTGCAAATGTCGCAACTTTAAAAACTATCGTTAACGGGGCAGCCGATTCACCGATCTTATATAAGGTCGCGATCAAGGACAATATTGAGAAAGATCCTGAATATATTGCACAGCTGACTGAATATGAAAATGGACTGCTCAGCTTTAAAGTTGATCAGGAAGAGTTATGGAGAAAAATAAAAATATTGCCTGAAGAGCTTCAGCAGTATTACGAAACAAACAAAGATAAATATTCTTTTACGGACAGCGGCAAGGTAAAGACCAAGCCTTTCGATGAGGTTAAATCCGAAATTTCAAATGCAATGCAGCAGCAGCGCTTCAAAGACATGGAGAAGGAATATGTTGATAACCTGAAGAAGAAATATCCCGTAAAGGTGAATGAAGCCATATTAATCGAAGCATTTAAAGAGAATTAAAATTGAGAAACATTAAAGTTTTATTTGTAACGTTAATTTTACTTATCACCGCATCCGGTTTCGGTCAGGTTGAAGGAGACAGGATCATTGCTGTGGTAGGAAATGAAATTATTACGGAGTCAGATTTTCAATATCAGGTGCAGCTTTACGCGAGACAAAATCAGCTTCGCGAATTAAATCCTTATCTTGCCCAGCAGATCTTTCAATCAATGCTTACCAACAAGATCATTCTTGCAAAAGCGGAACAGGATAGTATACTTGTTACGGAAGAAGAAATATCAAAGGAGCTTGACAACAGAGTCAAAGGTCTTGTTAAGCAGGCCGGCTCAGAGGAAAGACTGGAGGAAGTTTACGGAATGTCACTACCGAAAATAAAATTACTTTTAAAAGATGATCTTCAAAAAACTATGAAGGTCGAAAGACTTAAGAGAAAAAAATTTTCCGGAGGCATCAAAGTGAGCGATAGAGAGGTCAGGGATTTTTATAACACATACAGGGACAGTCTTCCGGATGTCAGTGAAGAATTTGAGTTGTCACATATTTTTCTACAGCGCAATGTAGGTAATGCCGAAAAAAGTGAAGCGAAAAAAATTGCACAGGAAATTCTTGACAGTATAAAAGCGGGAGCGGATTTTTCGGAACTCGCAAGAAGAAACTCGCAGGACTCACTGTCGGCAATTCAGGGCGGTGATCTTGGATATGCCAAGAAAGGAACCTTTGTAAAAGAATTTGAGGAAACTGTATTTACTTTGAAACCGGGTGAGGTTTCGGGAATTGTAGAAACTCAATTTGGCTATCACATTATAAAGACCGTTGAAAAGCAAGGTGATAAGGTAAGAGCTTCGCATATTCTTATAAGGTTTCCAAAATTTGAATCGTCCGATTTTGAAACCATAAATTTTCTTAAAGATCTGAAAGGGAAAATTGAAAGCGGTGAAATAACATTTGAAGATGCGGCTAAGGAATTTTCTCAGAATGAAGGGACGAAGGTTAATGGCGGAAAGATCGGAAAGATCGGAGCTGAACAGCTTGATAGCTCAACTGTGATCGCATTGCAAAGTCTTTCTCCCGGACAGGTTACTGAACCTCTAAGAGTCGGAACCGATGATAATTACGGATACGAAATTTACAAACTTGAAAAAACTTATCCTCCCCATAAGCTAAATTTAACGGATGACTATGAAAAGATAAAACGGTTCGCTGAATCTTTTAAAGAAAATAAAGAAATGGAAATGTGGATCGATGAGATCAGAGAGACCGTATACGTAGACATAAGAATGCAGTAATATTTTACCGGTTTTACAGACAAAACATTTTAGCTGCAGACTGTTTCTACACTCAAAATGACTGGAATGGATTTTTCCTTTAAAACAGATTACAACTTTATATTCATACCGGCAATAATCATTATTGCATCTGTAATCTCCTACTTCTATTACAAAAAAACCAAACTCGAAGGTTTTCAAAAAAAACTTTTCACTGTACTCAGATTCCTCTCACTGTTTTTTATTTTATTACTTCTGTCTTCACCGGTAATTTCATATCTGAATACATCCGTTCAGGATCCCGTAAATGTTTTTCTTATTGATAACTCACAAAGCCTTTTGATCGAGAACCGGAATGATAAACTGAAGGAGGTCTTGAATGACAGGATCAAAAACTCGGGACCCGGGGGAAATGAGAATTTATATTTTTTCTTCTCAGGAAATCTATATCGTGAGATAAGAAACAATGAGTTTGAAACAATTCCATATGACGGTATAAATAATTTTCAGACAAATTTCAGTTCATCTATTTATGATCTTCAGTCAAAACTGACGGGCAAGGATCTTTCATCACTGACAATAATTTCCGACGGTATGGCCAATGAAGGAGGCAATCCTTCAACTGCTGCGCGCTCTCTGAATGTTCCGGTAAATTATGTTCTCATAGGGGACACAATTCAGAAGAATGATCTTGTATTGAAAAATATTTATTATAATAAAACAGCGTTCATTGAAAGTAATGTACCTTTGAAAGCTGAGATCAATTCATACGGCTACGACAGGGATATAAGGATCAATCTCTACGATGAGGGAAAATTACTTGACAGCAGGAACATGAAGGTTACCAGCAGTCAGATCATATATGATGTATCGTTCAATGTTTCTTCCGATATCGGAAAAATTGAAAAGTACAAAATTGAAATCGAAGGTTTAAATGACGAAATTACATTAAAGAACAATTACTCGGAATTTTTTCTGAAGTTTGTTGATAATAAATTTAAGGTCCTTGTGCTTGCAGGCGGACCAAGCGCTGACCTTGCATTCATTACAAGAGAAGTTAAAAAAATTAAAAATTTTGAAGCGACAATTTTAACACAAAAATCTGCGACTGAATTTTATGAAGGACCGCTGCCAGATGTAAATAATTTTGATTCTTATATCTTTATCAGCTATCCCACCGCGGTTACAAACCAGAGCATCCTGAATCAGATTAGTGAAAGCATAGATAGAAACAATTCATCGCTGGTATTTTTCGCTGGCAGAAATACCGATTACAGGAAACTGGCTCTGATGCAGGATAATCTTCCGTTTCGTGTTTCACAGTTTTCCGAAAATGAGGAAGCAACCGGAATAAAAATTGTAAGCTCATTAAAGAACGATGTATTTAAAAATACAACATTGATATCATCCGTCAATTCCTTTCCGAATATTTTCAAAACATCGGCTGTCTTCGCGATAAATTCTTCAGCGGAAACATTTTTATTGATGAGCCGGAATTCTGAACCTGCCTTCGTCATTGAGAACACTGAGAAAAATAAATCCGCCGCCTTCCTTGCTTACGGAACATATAAATGGGAGCTTAACCGTGATAAGAATAATGCGGGTGATGTAATGAATTACATTCTTACAAGCTCCGTAGTTGCGATCACCGACAAGGAAGCCAAAAAAGCATTTACCATACAGACAAGTAAAGATGTTTATTCAAAATTTGAAAATGTTAAATTCGAGGCGCGCATCACCAACTATGAATTGCAGGGAGGTGAACAGATCAGGATCAGGATAAAAGGGCAGGCATTTAATACCGAACTCAGCCTGATGAAAAAGGAAAATAAATTTTACGAGGGAGAGATAAATATTCCTGTCGATGGTGATTACGATTATACCGCGGAGCTGATATCGAAGAATGCTCTTGTCGAAAGCATTCAGAACCGGTTTGAGATAGGAGAAAACAATTTTGAATACCGGCAAACACGCGCGGATAATTCCATTCTTAATTCTCTTTCAAATGAAACTTCAGGGAAGAGTTTTACCGGAATGAGTTCAGGTGAGATAAGTGAATCATTGAAAAAATTCAGTGAGCTTTCTAAGACCGAATTTAAGTCAAGAAAAAACTTTGAACTGAACATCAATCCTTACTATCTTGGCATTCTGATATTTCTACTTTGCCTCGAGTGGTTTTTCCGAAAAAGAAACAGCCTTCCTTAGATTCCGGATATATCCTCTTATTTAACTCATATCAAGAATTATTTTACAAAATTATGATTATTAATTTAAGCAAATATTCCTTATAATTATTAAACGATCCATACTCTTTCTGAAGGATATGCCAAAAATTTTTATCACATTATTGATTCTATGCTTTGCTCAGACAAAGCTTCATTCACAGGAATACTGGCTGAAGCAATCAAGTCCTACCAAAAATAATCTCGGAGTTGTTTTTTTTACGGACAGTCTCAACGGATGGATCGGCGGGGATTCCGGAATTATAATTCATACAACCGATAAAGGAAAAAACTGGACATTCCAAAATCCGGGTGTAAGCTATACCATCAATTCTGTTTACTTCATTAACAATATGAACGGATACGCATTGACATGGGAAATCGATAATAATCCACCGAATTTTTACGGATCAAGGATCCTTTCGACGCATAACGGCGGACTATCATGGAGCAATTACTTATTCCCCGATACAAATTTATTTTTAAATACAATTTATTTCCGTGATTCATTAAATGGCTTCATCGGAGGTACAGGCGGAAAAATTTATTTTACAACAGATGCCGGCAGCAACTGGACGCTCGGCGGGCTTGATTCCGGACTTGTACTGGGATTCCCTGTTCAAAAGATAGAATTCATTAATACTGACACAGGATTCGCTGTCGGTGGAGCATTTGACATTGCCGGAGTCATTTGGTTTTCTTCTAACGGAGGTGTAAGCTGGAATACAAAAATTGTAGGACCCGAACCGTTGAACGACCTGCATATTTTTGACGCGATGAACATAATCGCGGTAGGAGGAGATTATGAATACGGACCAAGCAATGTAAAGACTTCAAACAGCGGGGCGATCTGGAGCTATCATGAGCTTGGTTTATTCGGGATCTCAAGATCAATTGCTTTCAGAACTCCAGATGAGGCTTGGTCGCCTCTCAGTATTAACAATAAATTCCTGTTTTCCACCAACCGCGGAGTCGATTGGACTCTTGTTAACACCCCCGATAGTGCAATAATTCTTGACGCATGCTTTACCGATCCAAGAAACGGATGGGCTGTCGGCAGTAACGGTGTGATCCTTAAATATAATACCGATCTTGTTGGTATCACTGATCACGAAGTTTTCTTGCCTGAATCAATAGAGCTCTTTCAGAATTTTCCAAATCCTTTCAATCCGGCAACAAGGATAAACTATCAGCTTCAG
>JBDTLQ010000107.1:0-8965 GCA_039934715.1 Ignavibacteria bacterium
CCCTTTTTTTAATGATCAAAACTATGCTTGCCCGGATAATTAACTCCATACCTTTACACAAAAAAGGATTGATCTATATCAGCTTCAGCGCGCTGCTGTGGAGCTCGGGAGGATTATTCATAAAGGTCATCAAGCTGGACGCGATACAGATCTCATTTTACAGATCAGGGATCGCGGCTCTTACCATTCTGATCATCTGTCTTTACAAAAAAGTAAATCTGAAATTTGAATTTGACATCATCTCAATTCTGTGCAGTATAACGTATGCCTTTATCCTGATACTGTTTGTTATAGCTACAAAGCTTACCACTGCGGCTAACGCGATATTCCTCCAGTTCACTGCTCCCATCTATTTGCTTTTACTTGAACCTTTGTTCCTTAAAACGAAATTTGAAAAAAGAAATCTGATCGCGCTTGTATTTTGTTTTGCAGGCATGATACTTTTTTTCTTCGGAAGACTTGATATGTCAGGCATTCAGGGCAATCTTCTTGCGATAGGATCGGGGATCAGCTTTGCATTGTTCTCATTATTTTTGAAATGGAAAAAACAAATTCACAAAACAGAAAGCACTATTATTTATATAATTGCCGGGAATGTTTTAGTTTGCCTGTTCTGTCTTCCGTTTATTTATAACAGGCTTTTGATCCCTTCAGATCAGCTGCTGATACTTATGTTCATGGGAGCATTCCAGATCGGTATCAGTTACATGATATTTAATGAAGGCATAAAATATATTTCTGCAACTGAGTCCATGATAATCGCGATGCTTGAAGCGATCTTAAATCCGATATGGGTTTTTATCGGTGTAGGAGAGGTGCCGACAAATTATTCGATCGCAGGCTCGTTAATAATATTGCTGGCTATAATCTGGAGAAATTTCTTTTTGAAACCAAAAGAAAAAATAGAGATGGTCGAATGATCACTATCATTTATCCTCTATCATTTATCCTCTATCATTTATCAAAGAATAAAAAATAAATGAGACCGCCGATCGCAGCCTGCATGAGCACAAGTGATATTACAAAATAAGTGTCATTGTTTTTCGAATTATCCAGAGTTGCCTGATTTCCTGTGATGAGATATTTGGCATACTCCTCATTGGCTTTACTTTTATAATTAATAGCGAAGTAGCCTGTGGTGATCGAAGCAGCTAAAAGAGCCCCGATAGTTACAAGTGAACGCTTCGTCTTGAATTGAGTGATACGGTCCTTATAAACAACATCATTTATAGATTCTTTACCTTTCGATTGCAAAACAATATTCGCACCGGTTTCAAAATCATAATCTTTTATATCATACAGGTAATCTTTGTAATTCTTTTTCTTAAAAAGCAGCGTACCTGTCAGGGTATTTTCTCTGAACAATCTCAGCGGAGTACTTCCGAGCAAACTATCGCCACCGAATACTTCTGCATCAAAAGGCGTAGTGTTAAAATAATAAAAGTATCTAAAGCTTACATCAAGTGTTGTATCCCTGTCAACATAAATGTCGATGATTTCATTTTCGCCCTCCCAGTCTTTCAAAGATTTCGGATTGAAAATTTTAATTTCATATTGCCCCTCTTTCACTTCATAATTTTCCAGTGGCGTAAATCCCGCAAATGTCGTATCAAAATAAACTCTGGCATTTTCAAGATTGGATTCAATGCTGAGCCTGTAAATTTTTACTGAATCGGCGGCAGATAAAGAATCCGATGCGTTTGACTGTTTAACACCGGCAATAACAACATTATGGATCTGAAGAAATAATATGATAATTAATATTCTGAACATACACATTATTTTACAGGAGATTGTCCCGAAGATCTTTTGAGTGATTCACTATTTGAAAAACAATATACGTACTTTTCGTCACTTGCAACAAAAATATAATCCTTCCATATCACCGCGCTTGTTTTCACACGTCCTTCACACGGATACTTCCATAACTCTTTCCCGTCCTCAGCACTTATACAATAAAAATTTCTGTCAAACGATCCGATATAAATTTTGTCCTTTTGCAGAAGAGGCGTAGCTACAATTGCGCCTTTCGTTGCAAATGTCCAGACTATATCGCCGTTGCTTCCGTTCAGTGCATATACATTCCCGTCGATGCCCGAAAAAATTACGAGGCCATCGTAGAAAGTGGAGGAGGAAAGTATCTTAGTTCCCATTTTCTTCTTCCATATAAGTGCGCCCGCCGTGTCCACACAATAAAAATTTTTGTCATCACTGCCAAAATAAATCATTCCACCTAAAACGGAAGCGTCACAGTTTACAGACGCATCGGTCTTAAATTTCCACAGTTCATTTCCAGTCTTGTTGTCATAGGAATATAAATTACCGTCGGTATTGCCGGCGACGATCATATCATCAATGATTGTCGGGCTTGTATAAAATGAACCAATATAATTACTAAAGATCACTCGCTTCGTAGTCCAGACTATTTTTCCTGTTTTTAAATTCAGCTTATACAGCTTGCCATTCAAAGAGCTTGCGATTACATTTTCTCCGTCCGGCACCGGTGATGATTCCACCCATCCGATATTCCTCTGCCAGCGTACCAAGCCGTTGACAAGATTGTAACTGAATATTCTGCTGTCTCTGTCACCTGAAGAAGTGATAATGATGTCATTATTGTTAATCAGTGGTGTTGAGAAAGAAGCTTTTCCGGTAGTTGATGTTCGCCCGAGACTTTTCCCGCTTACAACATCGATCGCATAAGATTCTCCATTAAGAGTATTTACAAACAAAATAGCATCACTTACTGACATGCAGTTTTTGCCCAGCCCTCCATCCGCATCGAACTGCCAGTACAGATTGAAAGGCGGATCAAGAACATTTTTGGATTTTGAAATATTTGTTTTTGCTGAATCCCCGCCTATATACAGCCAGTCTTCTTCGGTATTGACCTCGACACTTTTTTTTATGCTTAAAGAAAAGCACGAATAAAAGATAATTGAAAATGATGTAAGAATTAAAAGGCGGAATAACATTATTAAGTTAAAAGGTTGTTTTCAATAACAATATCTATGATTAAAAGTTTTGCACTGCCTTAGATGAAACTGTGAGGGTTTGGAAGAAAGAATTTCTGTTTGACCTAAACTATTGTAACTATTTTCAAAAATCAATATACAAGTTGATTAGCCGGTCTGATCTGTCCTTGACGAAGTACACAACATTTTTTGATTGAACGCCCGCTCCATTTTTGTCATGTACCCAGGTACTTGACATAGTTTTAAAGAATGAATTTTTCTTAAAAGTATAATAAAGTATATTTGATGCATCTAAAAAAAAATTATATATGATCATTGGTATTACCTGTTATCCCACTTACGGAGGAAGCGGTGTTGTAGCGACCGAACTCGGTAAAGCTCTCGCGCTCCGGGGACATGAGATCCACTTTATTTCCTATGCAATGCCTACGCGGCTTAACGGTTTTGTTGATAATATTTTTTATCATGAAGTTGAAATAAACAATTACCCGTTGTTTGAATTTCCTCTTTACAGCATAGCACTTGCAAGCAAGATGGTTGAAGTTACAAAATTTCATAATCTCGATCTGATACACGCGCATTATGCTATCCCTCATGCAACGAGCGCTTATCTTGCGAGGGAGATAATAAAATCTGAAACTAACAATTCCATTGATATAAAATTTATTACGACACTTCACGGAACCGACATTACACTGACAGGACTGGAGCCCAGCTTTCTGCCTACAATGAAATTCAGCATTGAAAAATCTGATGGAGTTACTGCGGTCTCGAAATTTCTCGCGGATAAGACACAACAGCAGTATAAGATCAACAAAGAGATAGAGGTCATTCCGAATTTTATTGATCTCAATAAATATAAGCGCGAAGAAGATGAAAAGACAAAGTGTTTTAAAAAGAATTTTGCGCCCAATGATGAAAAGATAATGATACATACATCCAATTTCCGCCCGCTGAAACGAGTACAGGATGTTATAAAAATTTTCGATGAAGTAAAAAAGAAGGTTGATTCAAAACTCATCCTTGTTGGTGATGGTCCTGACCGCAGTGATTGCGAAAGACTGAGCCGTGAACTGGGAATAGCTGATGACATAAAATTCATGGGTAAACAGGACGCGCTCGTCGAACTGTTATCCGTTTCCGATATTTTCCTTATTCCTTCCCAATCAGAAAGCTTCGGGCTTTCGGCGCTGGAAGCAATGAGCTGCAGTGTTCCTGTTATTTCATCGAGCGTTGGAGGACTGCCTGAGCTTAATCTTCACGGTGAGACCGGTTATATCGCGGAGATCGGTGACGTAGACAGAATGGCTAAGTACACAATTGAATTGCTGACCAATCAAAAACGCTACGAACTTTTTTCGTCAAATGCGAGAAAGAGAGCGGAAGAATTCAGCGAAGATAAAATTGTTCCGATGTATGAAAAATTTTATGAGAAGATCCTCGGAGCATAATTTTATTTTTATCGAGTGACCTTGGTATGCCTGAATTTGTTTCAAATTATTTTTGATACTTTATTCCTTTTGATAAATTTACCATAGCCTTTCTTCACTTTCTCTTTTCCGTTATCGATCGCGACCTTTCCTCTGAGTAATACCGTTTCAACTTTCCCTTTAACTTCCCATCCTTCATACCCTGAATAATCAACATTCATGTGATGTGTCTTTGAAGAGATCGTATGGTTTTTATTTGGATTGAAAATTACAATGTCAGCATCAGCCCCGATCCCGATTGTTCCTTTCTGAGGGAACATACCGAAGATCTTCGCGGCGTTTGTTGAAGTTATTTCGACAAATTTATTCAGACTGATTTTTCCTTTGTTGACTCCTTCGGAAAACAATAATTCCATCCTGTGTTCGATCGCGGGATGCCCGTTAGGGATCTTTGAAAAATCATCTTTACCCATGAGCTTTTTATTCCATTCAAACGGACAGTGATCAGTTCCTACCACCTGCACAAGTCCTTGATTTATTCCTGCCCATAAAGCCGCCTGATCTTTCTTCTCCCTCAAAGGCGGACTCATCACCCACTTTGCTCCTTCAAAATCTTTTTCATAAAGAGACGCGTCAAGGATCAGATACTGAATGCATGTTTCGACAAAAACTTTCTGGTCTCTCTTTGAAGCATCTCTTACCTGATTCAGCGCACCTTCGCAAGTCATGTGAACAATGTATGCCGGGACATCAGTATGATAAGCCATATCAACAAATCTTCCCGCCGCTTCTGATTCAGTTATCTCCGGCTGAGAAAGATAATGGTACAATGGCGAGAGCTTTCCTTCACCGCGATGCTTTGCAATTAAAAAATCAATCATGTCGCCGTTGGTAGCGTGAACAGTTACGATCCCTCCTCTGTCTCTGACTTCATTCATAAGTCCGATCATCTGCCTGTCATCGATCATCAGTGCTCCTTTATATGCCATGAAAGTCTTGAATGAAATTATTCCTTCCTTTTCAATAAGATCTTTGATCTCCTTCTTTGTTTCATTGTTGAAATCTGTGACAGCCATATGAAACGAATAATCTCCAAGGGCATTTCCGTCCGAGCGGCTTCTCCACTCATCAAGTGCTGAATGCAGTGACTTTCCCTGAGTCTGAAGAATGAAATCGATAACCATTGTCGTACCGCCGTAAAGAGCCGCGCGCGTGCCTGTTTCATAATTATCGCTTGAGAACGTTCCCATAAATGGCATATCAAGATGAACGTGCGGATCAATGCCTCCCGGAAAAACCAGTTTCCCGCTTGCATCAATTTCTTCATCCGCTTTGACCTTCAGATCTTTTCCAATAGCTGAAATTTTTTCACCTTCGATAAAAATATCCGCGGTGTAATCTTCCGATGCGGTTATTACTCTTCCGTTTTTAATTAGTATAGACATATGATAAATTTTTGTTTTAAAGTTTTGGCTCTTCCTGCCCCGGTTGTAAAATTTCCTTCGCGTAAGAATGTTTTTTCATAAACATATAATAAGTCACAGACGATACAAAAAATCCTACAAACCATGCATAGTTATAAAGCTGTGAAACCCAATGCCACACTGCATCCTGCGATATGACTTTAATGGTTGTTAAAAAACCCGGGATGTTCGGGATTATTCCAAGGAGCAAAGCGATAACAGCATACTTGTTAAATCCGTTTTCATAAGAGTAAATGCCGTTCTCCTTGTACAGCTCATTTACATCGAGTCTTTGTCTTCTTATAAAAAAATAATCAATGATAAGTATTCCGCCTACCGGACCGAGCAAACTTGAATAAGCTATCAGCCACGTAAAGATATATCCGGTTGGATCCGCGATAAGTTTCCAGGGAAAGATCAGTATTCCGATCACTCCGGTTATATATCCACCTTTTTTGAAATTAATTTTTCCCGGAGACAAATTTGCGAAATCATTCGCCGGGCTCACTATGTTAGCTGCAATGTTTGTCGCGAGAGTTGAGATCGCGATACAGATCATCGCGACACTTACGAGAATTTTATTTTCAAATTTTCCCGCAAGCACGACAGGGTCCCATATCGTTGTACCGTAAATGATCGCTGTTGCGGATGTTACAACTACACCAATGAAAGCAAACAATGTCATTGAAGGCGGGAGACCGATCGCCTGTCCGATCATTTGCGCTCTCTGGCTTTTTGCATATCTCGTGAAGTCGGGAATGTTCAATGACAATGTTGCCCAGAATCCGACCATCCCTGTTAACGCGGGAAAAAAATAATCAAAGAAGGATGAAGCGGATAAAAATTTTGACGGCTGTGATAGTATCGGTCCAAGACCGTTGCTTGCTGAGATTGCCCAGAACAGCAATGCTAGCGCCGCGAACGGAAGAAAGAACGCTTTGAAGACAAGTAATCTTTTGATACTTTCAACACCCAGATAAACTATGTACATGTTCAAAAGCCAGAAAAGAAAAAAACAAATTGCAGGTCCGGTCTGTAGCCCGAATGATTCGGGAAATATCTGTGGCAGAGTTTCAATTGAAGGAAACCATACCCGTAACATCTGATAAATTGAAAACCCTCCAATCCATGTCTGAATCCCAAACCACCCGCATGCGACAATTGCCCTGAGCATAGCTGGAATGTTTGCTCCCCTGACACCAAAGCTTGCACGCGCGAACACCGGGAACGGGATCCCGTACTTCGCACCGGCCTTACCGTTGAGTATCATCGGAACAAGAACGATCGTGTTGCCGAGAAATATTGTGAGTATTGCCTGCCACCAGTTCATTCCACCTTCGATCAGTGAACTCGCGAGCATGTATGTCGGGATGCAAAGACTCATGCTTACCCATAAAGCTGCGTAGTTCCAAGTTCCCCATGTACGGTTTGATTTTGACACAGGAGCAAGATCCTCGCTGTAAAGTGAAGAAGCCGGAATGTTTTCGATAAATTCAGTAATGTCTTCTTTCAAAGAATAAATATTTGAATATAATAAAAAAACAAAACAGGTTTTACTTATTCATATTCATGGAAATTATTTCAGGCAGCTCTTCAATTTTATTTATAGTAAAAGCTTTGCCTTTGAAATCTTTTTTGTTAAGATAATCTTTAACCCACGCGGGAGTATAAGGTTGTATCTTTTGTATCACCTTCAGATTTGAGAATTCACGTTTATTCATCCTCAGATAAAGCGGCAATGCAATATCAAGAGAAAACACATCGCCTACAACAAAATCCGGTTTCTCTTCAATAAGAATACTGTGATAGCTGCTTCGTCGCAGCGGTACTTTTATTTTACCGGAAATTTCCAAATATGAAGGCAGCACTGTATCAGAGTTGTAAATAAAAAATTTCTTAGCGTCACCTCTTGCATGAACGCTTTCTCTTTTCCCAAGAGCATCACCGGATACTATTATGCCTGCCTGTGCAAAAAGATATTTTATCTTATCGGTTGTTGAATTGGAAACAACTACTATATCTGTATTTAACGAATTGATCTTCTTCACTGTATCGGCGGCAGATGTAACAGGTTTCAGCTTTCCCTCACTTTTGTGCCTTCCTGTCGGGACGGCAAAACATTCCTGTGAATATTCAGCAAGTGATTTATATTTTGCAAGTATAGATGTTCGCACCTTTTTGATCTCGATTGTCAGGTCGTCAGGAGGAAAGTTTGAATAAACTCTATCCATGAAATCAAAAATGGCATTGTTATCTCCATACGGATCTTCTTTATAAAACGCGGCTATCTCACCGGCGTTGACCCATCCGTATTTGCCGGGATCTTTATCCATGCGCTGTCTGCAAAGCCGGAAAAAATTCCTGGTATCTTTTTGTGTTTTTCCTGAAAGCTCTGCTGCCGAGGATACTATGTAATTCCAGACATGTTCTGATTCTTTTTTCTGATCAGTCCAGATGCCGTCAAAATCCGAAACCAGTTTGATTTTTTTCAATACAACTTGTATAAATTTTCAATTGTTAAAATTAACCTTTTTAATTTTTCAAATCAATTGTATGAATTGGAGTTAACATGTTACCGGCTTCATCAATTCATCATGTAAAATATTTACTTGACATAAATCCGGCGTATTTGTATTTTACATACACAATGTATGTAAACTTAAATTCCGGTTTTTGAAAAGAACAAAAGAGGACGCCGAGCTTACTAAAAAAAAATTGCTTGATACCGCTTTTAAAGAATTTCTTGAGATTGGTTTTGAAAACTTTAAACTACAAGTAATTACAGCAAAAGCCGGAGTGACACGCGGCGCTTTTTACTGGCATTATAAAGATAAGGAAGATCTGCTCAGAGCTATAATTGAACACAAAGATCTTGAGTCAATAGAGATAGCTTCGGAAATTTTTAATTCTGACCTGGAGCCTTTCGAGAAACTTAAAAACCTCGTTAGTTTAAATTTTCCGGAGCTTCCTAATAAAGCGAAAGAAAAAAAATATGCACGGATGAAAGTTGAACTTTACAATTATCTCAATAAGAACGGTGACAAAAGGAATATAGCAGGATTTTTTATACAAATGTCAAAAGATCTTCTTGATGAAT
>JBDTLQ010000108.1:0-8956 GCA_039934715.1 Ignavibacteria bacterium
ATTAATTTATCAGATTCTTGATTTCAACTTCCCGATCTTTTCGTTCACTTTATTCGCGATCATTTTCTTCGCGCATGCAAGCAGTATCATCGCGATACCTGTGAGTCCGACCTGAACAGCGAGTATTGTCGCGACTCCGGCTGCACCGCTTCCGATATTGAATATCATCATCAGCCCCGCGATGACAGACAGCACACCGACTATTAACAAAAGCCAGCCTAGGTTGTTCTCTTTTTTCAATCCCCATCCTGAAAAGACAAGATTAAAACCTGTAAAGAGAACCCACAGCCCGAAGATGATCGTAATGACTTTCATAACCGCGGGTAAATTCATAAGAATGATCACACCGAATACCGCGGTGAGAAGACTCCACAGAAGTGAATTGTTGTCACGGTCATCTTTTCCGGAAGATATCCATCCCACTATGCCGATGACTCCGGTAACGAGAGTGATTATTCCGAACCATAATGAAATGCCGGCCAGAACTTCCAAAGGATTGCCGAATATTAAAAAACCAAGTATGAACATCAGAATACCCTGTATCAATATCACCCACCACTTTTTTAACATTGTATTAAGCATGGTCTGAGAGTTTTTTTTTTGAAATGTCTTTTGTACGGGGGAAAGTTTTAATGAAACTGCAATACAATGTGTTAAAATGTAAGTTATTTTTTTTGGTCATCAAATTATTTTTAATACACAACATAAAATGGAACGCCCGTTCCGCCCGCCTTGCCCGCTTCGCTGAGCGAATGCGAGGGACCGGGAGGCAGGCAAAGCAAAGCCTGCCCGGGGAGATTGTCTCAAAACATTATTTCAACCGCGAAGTCTCAAAGACTCAAAGGAAACAAATTCAAAACTTTTATTCTTTGAGCCTTAGTGTCTTTGAGGTAAAAGATAATAACTTGTTTTTGAGCCAGCCTCCTGAAGCGGCGTTCAATCAAGGAGTGTTGTGTACTTAACAACTTACTTTGTAAATGCTGCCGCATTTTACTAATTTGATTTCAATATTTAAAATACTTGGTCGAAATATGCTGTGCGAGAACTACATAATATTGACAGGAGCAATGGGGGCGGGCAAGTCAACTGTTATAAAAAAACTGAGAGAATTAAATGTCAGCTGTGTTGATGAGCCGGCAAGGCAAATACTTGAAGAGCAAAGACTGATAAAGGGTAACGGAGTTCCGGAAGCTGATCCGGAATTATTCATAGAGCTGATGCTGTCAAGGACTACTTATCAATATAAATCACTTGCAAGAAATTCCGGTATGGTATTTTTTGACAGAGGAATGCCGGACTTTATCGGATATGCGGATCTGTCAAATGTAAACAACAAAATATATTACAATGCTTCAAAGGAATACAGGTTCAATAAACACGTGTTTCTGTTCAGCGGCTGGGAGAGTATTTACACAACTGATGAAGAGCGCAAAATGAATTTTGATCTGGCAAATGAGTTTGGTAAAAAAATAAAACTAATTTATGAAAACTGCGGGTACATTACCATTGATGTCCCGTTTGGTGAAACCGCAGACCGTATTGAATTTATATTGAATAAAATAAAAGACTATAAAATATTTGGATGATTTAAAATTTACACATTATAAACTTCCCCCCATTTGAAAAAAATATTACAGGCAGCAAATATCATCGCGCTCGCTGTCACGATAGCAATAAATTATATTTCAAACACAGGCATCTTTAACGGCAATACAATAGCTTCAGTCTCAGCGAAGTATGATAATCTGCTCACACCCGCGGGTTATACATTTTCAATATGGTCGCTGATCTATGTGAGTCTTTCCGCGTTCGTGATCTATCAGGGAATGAGTCTTTTCAGAAAAGGTGAAACACCTGAAGTTGTGCTGCAGGCAGGATGGTGGTTTGTGATCTCGTGCGCCGCAAATTGCTTGTGGGTTATCTCCTGGCTTTATGAATACACAGGACTGTCAGTTGTATTAATGTTGATTCTGCTTTTTTCACTTTCGCGTATAATTGTAAGAACCAACATGGAATTTTATGATGCTTCATTTAAGACCGTGGCTTTTGTGTGGTGGCCCGTCTCGTATTATTCCGGATGGATCACGATTGCTCTCTTAGCAAATGTCGCCGCGTACCTTACAAAAATTCAATGGGACGGTTTCGGACTTTCAAAAGAGATACAGGCGATAATTATGATCGGCATTGCTGTGGTAATTAATCTTTTTCTCACCTGGAAACGCAACATGCGTGAATTCGCATTTGTCGGCAGCTGGGGTTTGACCGGAATTGCAGTCGCGAACTACGGCAGGTCTCAGGAAGTTTTTATTGCCGCCCTTTTAGCGGCTGTAATATTATTCGTCAGCAGTTTCTCGCACGGCTATAAGAACAGAAATTATTTTCCGTGGAGGAAGAGATGAAATCAATATAGAGTACACTTTATCTTACAAGATTTGGGTTAATGTTCTGATGCAATCTAATTATGCGGAACAGCAATTTCAATTTTAGTATTATTAAAAGTCATGAAATGTTTTTTAATTTGTATTGCATTCTTATTCAGCTTTAACTCTGATATTTTTTCTCAGATAACAATTGACACTTCGTTCGAGGGAGCAAATGCCCGAATACTCAGTATTGATAATTCTTCTAATACAATAAAGATAGAATCAAAATTAAGATCGGGTGATGTTCACAATGTTGTATTCTATTTTAAAGTTAACGGGTTCAGTCTCTCTTCTCCATTAAAGATCCTTATCAAATATTCACAGCAGTATTATCTTCCAAACCTTGCTGCATACAGTTATGACGGCATTACATGGAACAGGTTTGAAGGTTTCATAAACGGTGATGTCAAAGAATACAGCCGGATCTACTCGCAGAATTCTGTATATTTTTGTTACGGGTATCCATATGTCTATTCCGATCTGCTGGAACTTGTATCGAGGCTGAACGGAAATCAATTTGTTACAATTTCAAATCTGATCAAAAGCGGAGAGGGCAGAGATGTAAAGCTTTTCAGGATCAGCGAACCTTGTGTGGCTGATACCGAAAAATATATGATATGGGTCATTGGCAGACAGCATGCAATGGAAACACATTCAAACTATGTTGTGGAAGGATTGATGGATTATCTTATTTCAAATGAACCATCCGCTGATAAGTTAAGACGTAAAGCAATTATTTACATTGTTCCTGTAATGGATGTTGACAACGCGGCAAAAGGCGGCACAGGAAAGGACCGGCTTCCGGTGGATTTTAACAGGGACTGGGACAGTCCGTCATACTGGCCCGCTATCAATGCCGTCAAGAAAAAAATTTCACAGACAACTATTCAAAATCCTTTAAAGATATTTTTCGATTCGCATGATCCGTTTCCAAACGGAGATGATCTCTTTTTTTATAGTCTTTATGAAACCGGACCCAAGTCTGTCAACCTTGATTTCTATCGTAAGCTTGTTCAGGAGAATGCGGGTTATGTTTTTAACCGGCAGCCCTTATATCTGACCAACGGGCAAACCGCTTCGCGCTATATTGATTCAGTCTATCAGTCAACTGACCTTACACTTTCTCTTGAAACCGGCTGGTCATACAGAACAGACAATATTCCGTGGACAATTCCTCTTTATAAATCAAACGGACTTTATCTCGGTACAGGGATGAGTGAATACATTGGAAATATTATAAGACCGGGAGATATCATTCTTGATAATACTGATACTGCGTCAGGTGTTACGATAACAGGCAGCTGGACATCAAGTACTTTTACACCGGGCTACTGGGGAAAAAATTATATTCATGATGGAAACACAGGTAAAGGACAAAAGAGTGTAAGGTACACTCCTGTTATTCCTTCAGAAGGATATTATGAAGTTTTTATCAGATGGACACAGGAGCCGGACAGGGCTGAGAATGTTCCTGTTAAAATATTTTATAATGGTGGTGTCAAAGATACAAATTTAAATCAACGCACGAAAGGTGCCGAATGGGTTTCTTCAGGCATCTTTAATTTTTTGTCAGGAAACAATGGCAGTGTGTTAATTGAAAATGCAGGAACAATAAACCATGTCATCGCTGATGCAGTGAGATTTTCTAAAATTAATTATTGCAGCCCCATCTCTGTAACTGTAATTACTACTGAGATCCCTGCACAATTTACTTTGTATCAGAATTATCCGAATCCATTTAATCCTTTTACTAAAATAAAATTTGATATACCCGCGGTCAGTAATACAGGTATTGTGAAAGCCGAACTAAACATCTACGATGTGCTCGGACGTAAGACAGCAATTCTTGTTAATGAACATCTTCAGCCGGGGACTTATGAAGTACAATGGGATGCAATCAATTTTCCGAGCGGTGTTTATTTTTATGAGTTGAAAGCGGGATCATTCTCTGAGATAAAGAAAATGTTTTTGATAAAATAAAATTGCAGGGACTGTCCAAAAAAACTTGGTTCAATTGTAGCCGCAGTCTTTAGCATGCGGAAGCAGATCAAAAAGCGCAACCTGAAGGTTGCGTCTACATTAAATTTTGACTTCAGACAGACCCTGTAGACTAATTTTTTTTACTCTACAATAATTTCACCCTTGGCGTAATACTCAGTGAAGTTACCGATAGTGCTGTTGACGTGACGTTTATACCAGTCAATAGCATACACACGATACTTACCTTTTGTCTCGAACTTGCAAAGCTTTTCTGTTGTCGCAAAGTGTTTTATATTTTCATGGCTGCCCATTGTCATCGTAAATTCGGAAATGAACTCACCGTCAGTACCGTCTTTTTTCATTTTGTAAATTTCCCAGCCGACTGCTGAGATGTCCATTGCTGAAGGAAACTCAACCATAAAGTTAAGACATTGTCCCGCTTTTATTCTTGTTACTGCTCCGATCGGATTCCAGTTATCATCAACATAATCACAGAAGATCACATTGCTTGATCCGCCAACCTTTGTCATTGCCGCTCCCACAGTAAAATCTTTCTTGCACCAGACGCTGCCCGCGTCGCCCGCTTCGACTATCATTGCTGTATAATTTCCTTCTGAAAGAGGGGTTGATGTAGCATAGTTTATACCGCTAGCTCCGCCCGGATCAAACGGATAACTGTACGCGATCGTGCCGTCATCTTTTGTGATTTGCAGAATTAGAGGATGTGTTTCCCACGCGCCGTTATCCGCAACCTCGTAGTTCATATAAACTACGGGTTCAGCACCGCCGGTAATTTCATAAGATTTAACAGGTGTTCTGTTGTCATACTCACCCTTCGGTGGCTCGGGTTTGTTGTATGTTTCAATTGTCATTGTTTGTGAATACAGTGCTGAAGAAAATAAGCACACTGCAGCAATTACAAAAAAGTGCGAGAGTAATTTTTTCATTTTATGGGTTTAGGTTTTTGGATTAAAGTCTAAGTGTTGTCAGAATCCTGTTTTGACAAAGAAAATTTAATCGATCCTTTTCAGCCGGTGAGTTTTTTTATACTCTCGATAAGTTTTTCGGCAACAGCGCCTTCTTCAGGCGGGACCATTTCTTTATATTCGGAAAGTATCTTTAACGCGGATTCAAAATTTTTTGTCATCGCGTAGACAAGCCCGAGATTAAATCTTGTATCAGGGAATTCAGGATTGAGCTCGTTGGCAAATTCATAATGTGTTCGGGCTAATGGAAGATTGCCGAGCTCTGAATAAACGTTGGCGAGATTATAATGTGATTCAAAATGACGGGGCTCACCTTTTAATGAACGAGTGAATGAATCAATCGCCTTCACCATATTACCGCCTTCATATTCAAGTATGCCAAGATTGCAGTACGCGTCAGCTTCGCAGTCATTTAAATTCACCGCGTTGATGTAAGCTTCCTTCGCCTTCGGATCGCCCTTCTCATCGAGCATCAGCGCTTCTTCAAACGGACTAAGACTTGACGGTATAATAAAAATATTCGTACCGTGTGTCTTTTCATTGAACAGATCAAGCTGACTCGTGTGCTTAAGCGTAACCTTCGGTTTCTTGTTTACGCGCTTAAGCCCGGACTGCGGTTTCGGTAATGTGAATTCTAGTATGTTAGCCATAATATAATTTCAAATTTCAAATTTCAAATTTCAAATTTCAAATTTCAAATATGAAATAAAAGAATATTGAAAATATTTTTTTATTTGTAATTCGTAATTTGTAATTCGAAATTAACTTGCTTTCTTCTTCTTCTTAACAGTCTTAACAACTACTTCCTCTTCAACCGCTCCTGTTGCTTTCTTCATTGGTTTCTTTAGCTTGCCCGCGTTCTCAATGCTTTGCTTCAGCGCGGTCATAATGTCAACGACCGGCTTCTCTTTTTCTTCAACCGTTATAACTTCCTTGCCATCTATCTTAGCTTTTATCAGTTCTCTCACAGCATCATTATAAGTATCAACAAGTTTTATTTCCGAAAATGGCTTTGCCATTGAATCGACAAGCATCTTTGCAAGCTTAAGCTGTTCCTTATCAGCTACAAGCCCGTCGAGTTTCGGAACTTCAGTGATCTTTCTCATCTCATTAGGATATCTCAGTTTATATAAGAGCAAACCGTTTTCCTGCGGTGAAAGAAGAACGACACTTTCTCTGTCGCGCAGAACAACTTTGCCGATCCCGAGCTTGCCGCTTGATTTTAATGTGGCGCAGAAAAGTGCAAAGGTCTTTGTCGCCGGGTCACCATCAGGTCCCGCAAAATAAGGAGTATCGTACAGTGTCGCAGGAACTTCCGCCGCGTCCACAAATCCTTCGATCTCAATTACCTTCGTGCTTTTTAATTTAAGCTTGGCGAGATCTTCGGGTTCAACAATGACAAACTGGTCGGGCTCATACTGATAGCCTTTTACAATATCCTCAGTCTTCACAGTCTTATTACATGTCTTGCATTTTTTATCGTAGCCTATACGACCGTTGTCTTCTTTATGCAGCTGATTAAAGCTTATTGATTCGGATGTTTCGATCGCGTTATAAATAGCGATCGGTATTGATACCAGCGAAAATCTAATGTGACCTTTCCAGATTGAACGCAAAATTGCCTCCTGATTTTATTTGATAAAATTAATTAATAATAAATCAATATTAAATATAATTCTCTTTCGATCCTGGTTAGTCAGAAATATCATGAATAGAGGAATTGTTAAGATTTTTACTATAAAAAAATTATTTAGACAATTTGCATTTTTTCTGAAAACAACTTGCAAATTAAATTTACCGGGATATTGATGTTAATATTTAATTTTAATAATTTACTCAAGTGACGTAACTTAAATTAGAGGAGTATCCCAATGTTTAAGAAAATCCTAATTCTTTCCACTATTCTTCAAATCCAGTTCAGTTATGTTTTTGCGCAATGGGCTCAAATGTCAAACGGTCTATCAGCATCCTCCAGGACTATCCTTTATACCGACAACTCAAATTTATTTGCCGGGAACTATGATGGTTTATTAATTTCAACCGACAATGGTGTAAAATGGGAAAAGACATCGCTCACAGACTCCCCGGTACGTACAATAATTGCCGATGGTAATAATATTTATGCGGGAGGAAAAGGTATTAAGATCTCAACCGACTTTGGGGTAAGTTTTTCTCAATCACTTTTTGCATATATCGGTATTTTTGATATTAAAAAATCCGGTTATCATTTATATGCCGCGGCAGGGGACAATGGAGCTTATATTTCAAACAATGACGGAACTTCGTGGGAACAGAGGGAGATATTTAACTCGGTTTGTGTGAAGCTCGAAGTGATGAATGAAATTTTATTTGCAGGATGCACAGGTGAATTGTATACGAATAACGGAGGAGTTTACAAAACAACAGATCAGGGGAATAGTTGGTCGGGAAGTTCTCTCATAAATCTGGATATTAATTTTCTTGAATCAAACTCTGCATTCCTTTTTGCTGGAAATAAGGACAGTCTTTTTCGGTCAGGTAATAACGGCGATACATGGACAAGATTAATTCTGCCAATGGGAATTGGAAGCATAACAAATATTAATGCTCTCGAAGAAGATCTGTACGTGACAATTTCAGATTCAGTTAACTATTTTGAAAGGAAAACTTATTTTTCTTCCGATAACGGTTCAACATGGAATGAATATAGTCTTCAGGGTGACCTGGTTTCCATATTGAAAAAATCAGGCGATATAATTGCATCAATTGATTATTTCGGTGTATTTATTTCACACGACAACACTTTAACCTGGGATCATTATCTGCACGATGATGTATTTGTAAAGGCGCTTTACAGTAAGGGTTCAAGATTATTTGCCGGCACTTCAGGTTATGGTATTTACTACTCAGATGATGAAGGATCAACGTGGGAAGCAATGACCTTTGCTGCGGGTTCGGTAGAGGAATTTACATCGAGTGATTCATATATTTTCGCGGCTGCATATGAAGGAGGCGTTCACAGATCTTCTGATAACGGCATCACATGGGAAAATGCCGGTTTGGGAAACCACACCGTTAATGGAATTCACTTTTTTAATACAAGATTGTTTGCAGATAATTCATATTTAGGTATTGTGTATTCAACAAATAACGGTAGTTCATGGGTAGGTAATGCAATTCCCGGATCCGTAACATACTGCTTTACCAACAAGAACGATAAATTGTTTGCAGGTCTTTTTTCTCAGGGGATATATTATTCCACAAACTCCGGAGATTCCTGGACACCAACTTCGCTTACCAATGCTTCAGTGACTAAAATAGAATTTAATTCTGACTTTATGTTCGCGTCAACTCTCAGCGACCCGGGAATATTCCGTTCATCAGATGACGGGATAACCTGGGAAACTACCAATCTGAATAAACCAAGTTGGTCACTGATCGTTTCAGATAATGTTGTGGTTGCAGGTACCGGATTGTATGGAGTCTATGTATCAAAAGATAACGGTGCGACATGGGTTGAACGTAATGAAAACCTCGGCTCAAATAATGTTCAATCATTATTGAAATATAATGAATATGTCTTTTCAG
>JBDTLQ010000109.1:0-8948 GCA_039934715.1 Ignavibacteria bacterium
AGCAATTGGGGCAAAGAATATAAGTGTACTGACCCAGTTCCTTATCGAAGCTATCATCCTTTGTGAATTCGGCGGAATTATCGGGATTGCGCTTGGAGTTCTTACCGGAAATCTTGTTGGTTTATATCTGAATACTCCTGTTGTAATACCTTATGACTGGGTTATCATTGGACTTGTTGTTTGCTCAATTGTAGGAATTGTCTTCGGAGTCTACCCGGCATATAAGGCGGCTAAGCTCAATCCTATCGACGCTTTGAGGTATGAGTAACAGATGAATCGTCAATCGTGAATTGTCAATTGTCAATGATCATAATAGTATTTGGTGAACCTTCGTTGGCGTAACATATCCTTTCTAAATTTCCTCACATCTGATTTTTGTTGCATCCAAAACAACACTAATGCAAATTTCTCATATAAGTTAGGGTAATTATATTGATTATTATCATTAAACGTAATATATTTGTATCTTTATTAAAATAATTTAAAACAGGTTTAATTTGCTGAAAAAGTTATACGAGTCTTATATTATCATTGATGGTAATTTAGAAGATAATGCAATTGAAGAAGAGATCAGGAAGTTTGAAAATCTTCTTTTAAAAAATGAAGTTGAAATTGTAAGCATTGACAAAATCGGTCGAAAAAGATTAGCTTATCCGATTAAGAAAAGATTAAATGGTTTTTATGTTTGCTTCGAGATCCTTGCCTCCACAAATATCCTTTCAAAGATTGAGCGTTCATACATACTAGACGAGAATATCCTGAGATATTTAACGATCTTTGTCTCTTCAAAGACAAAGAAAGAAAAAGAGGAGCATTTTAAACACAAGGCTCTTTTACATGCTAAGTATGAAGAGGCAAAGGAAAAGCTTGAGAATTCTGCTGCGGAAGTCAAAAATGAGCCGGCCGCTGTCCCTGAACCCGCAAAAGTTTAAATTAATTCTTAATAAAACTTTTTAAAAAACTAAACCTATAATTATTTTGGAGGAAAAACATGGCTGATTATAAGATGCCCGAACTAAACTCTGTTGTGATTGCCGGCAACCTTACCAAGGACCCGATCTTCAGACAAACAACTTCAGGAACTCCGGTTGTAAATTTTTCAATTGCAAGTAACAGAAGATTTAAGGACAAGAATGAAGATTGGAAAGAGGATGTATGCTATGTTGGAATTGTAGCATGGAACAGGCTGGCAGACAGTTGTAAGGACAGATTGAAAAAAGGTAACGCAGTGCTGGTGGACGGTGAATTGCAAAGCAGAACATTTAAGACGGAAGACGGTACCAACAGGACCATCGTAGAGATCAAGGCAAGAAGGATCCAGTTTCTGAATAAAAAGGGAACAGGTGTTGTATCTGAAAAGGAAGACGACATTACAACATTCACTGACGATTCCTTTGACGCATTATTATCTCCGGAAGATTCCGACCTGTTAAAAGGAAACAACGTAAAATAAATTTTTTACAATTTTTTTTCTCTATACCTGGGTGGGTATTAATTTATTCCACCCTTAATTATTACTAAAAAATATTTAACATCAATGAAAATCATATTAAAAAAAGATTATGAGCTGCTTGGAGACGAGGGGCAAATATTGGAAGTAAAAAACGGCTATGCCAGAAATTATCTTATTCCGAATGGAATTGCTACTTCGGCAAATGAAGCTAACTTAAAAAGTTTTAATGAGATCAAGAAGCAGAGAGCTAAGAAAGTTCAGAAGCTTGTTGATGAAGCTCAAAAGATCGCTGATAACTTATCGGCGCATTCAGTAACCATCGAAGTCAAAACCGGTGAAGATGACAGAATATTTGGTTCAGTTACTTCCCAGATGATTTACGATAAGCTTAAAGAAAAAGGTTTTGAAGATATCGACAGAAAAAAGATAATTCTAAAAGAGCCTATCAAATCGCTTGGCGAGCACGAGCTTGACATAAAGCTGCAGTCCTCCGTTGTCGCAAAGCTGAAGATCAATGTTGTAAAGGAATCGGAGAAAACTGAACCGGCTCCTGCTGCCGAAGCAGAAGAAAAACCGGTTGAAACTGAAGAGAAGACCGGAGAACCTGCCGGAGCTTAATAGTAAACTTAATTTTAATGAATAAAAAAACCCGTTAAGAATCTCAACGGGTTTTTTGTTTTCAGACCTTCACTGATTGTTAGAAATCATATCCTAAAGAAATATAGTATTTTGGACTCGAGAATTTTTTAAGATCATAACTCCAGGCCACATCAAACATGAACGGGAATCCGAACATGTTTGCTCTCGCACCAAAACCTGTTCCGAGAAGCAGGTCGTTTGTCTTCACACTTCCGTTTTCTCTTTTGAAAAGTTTTAGTGCTTTATTATCGGACCATGCTGTACCAGCGTCTATAAATGTGACGCCCTGTATATTCGCAAATCCAAGAGGAAGCGCACCGAAGATCAGATATCTGAACAAAGGGAATCTCAGTTCTAAATTCAGGATTGAATATTTTGATCCCGACATTCGGTCATAATTAAATCCTCGCAGAGGTAATCCGGGTGAAAGGAAGGCATATTCTTCTATACTGGAGATCGGAAGATTGTAATTTTCATATTCACGATTTATCCAGTTTTCAGTACCTCCGATAAAAAATCTTTGCGGGTTAGGTCCTTGGCTTACACCTCCCGAAAGACGTGTAACGAAAACATAATCATCACCCATCCTCTGATAATTTCTTATGTCTCCAAGCAATGAACCAAACCCGATCCCATTCGGACCGAGCTTTGGAGATCCGAGAAATGTAAAATTATATCTTGTACCGGAAACCGGTGAAGTGTACCCGAATAAAGTATTGTCATGAATAAAGCTTATGGTTGGGATCAACAAAGTTTTTCGTGTGATCGGTTCTATGGTAAGATCAAGATTTTCTCTTGAAATATTCTGAATGCTCACACTTCCGTCTAATCTTTTAAATCTTGATATAGGGTAAGAAGCGGAAATATTGCCGCCGAAAGTTCTGTACCTGTATAGAAAGTCATAGAATCCGTTTCCGTAAGTAACAAATCTTGCCGTATGATAAAGCTGGAATCCATAATCAATTCTTTTTGGCAGATAATAATAGGCCACTGCATAGTCACTGTTTTTCAGGTCTATTACAAGTGATGTTTGAATATAGATCCTGTGATCGCCAAGCATATCACTTAACGCTATCTGGGCAACACCCTGTACCCCGTAGAAGGAAGCATAACTGGCATTTCCATAAACAAGATCAGGAGTAAATTTTATCTTATACTTATTGACCTTGTAAGATCCATCTGAATTAACATTGTCAGATACGGAGAAATTTTTATTTTGACTGTACATACTATCATTCACAGCAGGATCTTTGGTCTTTGGAATCTCGTCAAAACTGATCTTTACATCATCTCCGTACATTTTAAGTGTATCCCTCGCAGATAAAGTTTCGCTTGAATCTCTTAAAGATTGTGATTCATTCATAAGCAGGGAATCACTTATAAGCAGGGAATCACTCAACGGTTTACCGGAGTTCTCAGCAACAGTGGAATCGCTGACTTTTGGCAGATCCCCCTTTTCTATCTCAATGTTATCTCCATATAAAGTTTCGCGGCCAAACTTGTTTGCATACTCCTGCATTTTTTTCACGTAATCGGTTGGTTCGAGCTCCGCCAATCCAATATTTCTCTCGAAAGGATTATCAATTGAAAAAATATCATACCCGCCTTTATTGAGTGAAACAAACAATAATTTTTTTCCGTCCCTTGACAATGATAACTGATCGATTGGATTCAATGAATTAGTAATCGGTCTGTCAACTATCTTTCCTGAGGTATCAGTTTCGCGCATATATACATTGCTGATCCCGCTCTTATCGGAAATATACAGGATCTGCTTTCCATCAGCGGTTGTCTGTGCATAACTTTCTCTTGTATCTTTTGTATCACTAAGCCGTGCAATTTCTTTTGTATCAATATCGATCCTGTAGTAGTCACTGTTAGAGTAATCATAATCCCACATCTTAAAATCCGCAGGGACCATTTTCGGATTGGTATAGGCTCCTCTGTCTGAGGTGAAGAATATGCTTTTACCATCGACTGCCCAAGTCGGATTCTCGTCTGTAAAAATATCATCCGTCAGTGCTGTCAGCTTTTGTGATTTCAGGTCATATAAATATAAATTTGAATTTTCAGATCTGTTGCCAATGAAAGCAAGCTTGTTACCGAGAGGGGACCATGTAACGTAAAATATTCCATCGAATGCAAGCGGAAGTTCTTGTTTATCTTCACTTTCAACATCTACCAGATAAATCGCATCGTGATCTCCTGCCTTGACACTGATTGCCAGTTTTCTTCCATCCGGTGACCATGAAAGACCCGGTGTCAGTATGTGAAGCTCTTCAAATTCGGTTGAATTGTTTCCGGAGATCACTTTCTTAATTACTTCTCCGTTCTTTACTTTCGCGATGAATACATCAAACAGATCATCACGATTTGAAATGAAAGCGAACTTATCTCCTCTGGGTGAGATTACAGGGGCAACATTGTATGAACCTCCGTCTTTCTCGTGATTTGTAAGTTGTTTTGCATAATCCTTTACATCTTCGCGGAACTTGATATCTGGCCAGTAAGCCTTCTTCAAATAGGATTGCCACTTTTCATCAAGCTGTGCAAGTGATAATTTAAATGTTTCATAAAAGCCCTGATCAACATCACCGAAAGTCTTAACGTTGTTCATTAAGGTCCCTATCTTATCTTCACCATATGTATCAGCAAGGAAAGCAAAAAAACTCTGACCGCCCCTGTATGCAAAATAACCATTGATGTATTCAAGCGGAGGAACATAGTTATTAATAGTTGCATCCCTCATAAACATATCGGTAGCCTTGTCAAGTCCCTGATGGCTTTGAACTTCAGCCATTCCTTCGCTGAACCATATAGGAAAAGCCAATGAAATATTTTTGGAAATAATATTCTGAATTGAACCGCCGTAGTACATATCATTCATGAATGCATGAAGAAGCTCATGATGTATCACATGCCTGAATTTTTCATAATCACCTTCAAACGGTACGTTCACTCTGTTCTTAAAAAGCTCTGTAACCCCACCGACTCCTTCCGGCAAATACTCATCCACTACATTATTTTGCTGAAAATCATTATGAGAATTGTAAACTACGATGGGTATCCTGTTGCTTATTTTGTAATCAATGTTCTCGGTAAGATTTTTCAAAGATCTTTCGGAGACGTGTGCAGTGAATTCTGCGAGCTTCGCTCCTCCCTGGCTGAAATAAATATCAAAATGCTTTGTCTTAAGGAATTTCCAGTCAAACTTTTTATATTGAACCTTATTTTGTCCGAAGACGGCTGCGGATTGGGCGTGTATGTTTGTATTAACAAAAAAGCAAATTAATATAGCAAACAATATTCCGGGAAATAATTTTGCGTATGTCATAGGGGTAAAAATTTGATTTGATCTAAATAATTTAATTAATAGAACAATATCAAGTATAAATTCGTTCTATAATATTCAAAATTAACGGAGCCTGTCTGACACTATTAATATACGTTTGTGACAACTCTTCGTGCGATCTTTTCTGATTTCCAATGATGTTATTGAATACACATCCTGATGAAAAGAGTTTCAGTTTTAAAAAAATATTTTGATTCATATGTATTTTTTGATTTATCTTCTCTTTTTCACAAATTGGTTTCGCACAGGTAGCTTAGTATAGTTCACTGCCTTTCAATAAAAATTATAGCTAAAACTTACCAAAGCTAAGATCAGAAGGAATAGAGCGCTGTTTATAAATGTGAGGATTTTAATGAATCCGGCAATGAGTTCTGGATCAGGGCTGGATGGAACAGAAGGAAAGAATTAACTATGTTCGAAAGATCTGAACGATAACTGATCAAATACTTTAAATACTTACTTCAAGGCTTTCAAGCCCTCTTGAATGAAGTGATTCGTGATAATGATAGTCCTTATCTTTTAATTTTATATCAGGATATTTTTTTAATAAAAGATTGATCCCTATCTGTGCTTCAAGTTTAGCAAGTCCTGCCCCGGCACAAAAGTGTATCCCTCCTCCGAACGAAAGCGGCAGTACATTCTTTCTTTCAATGTTCAGTTCATCGGGTAGATCGAATCTTGCCGGATCACGGTTAGCAGCCCCAAGTATGCAGATCAGCTGAACACCCTTTTTGATCTCTTTGCCCTTTATCAGCTCATCCTCATTAGTTCTTCTTCCTGTGAACTGGGCAGGACTGTCATAGCGAAGAAATTCTTCAACTGCGTTCTCAATAAGCCCGGGATCATTTCTTAATTTTTCCAATTCACCATTGTTATTTAAAAGTGCAAACATACCATTTCCGATAAGATTTTTAGGAGCTTCATGAGCATCCATTATCATAAGAACAAGCGTAGAAATTATTTCTTCTTTTGTTAATTTGTCATCCTTATCTCTGACAGTTATAAGTTTACTTATCAGATCATCTTTTGGATCTAATGTTTTTTCTTCAACGACTTTTCTGAAATAATCTTTAACCTCTTCAGCCGCTTTGTAAATGTTCTGAAGATCATCCTGTGTAAACTGGTTAGTTACAACATCAAGCGTCCTTACAATCTGCATCGCCCATTTATCCAGAAGATCCCTGTCCTCACGAGGAACTCCATATAGTTCGGCAATAGTGATCGCGGTAAGAGGGTAGGAGAATTCACTGATAAGTTCCGTCCCATCAGAGCTGAACTTTTCAATAAGGTATTCCGCAACCGAAGTAATTGCGGGCTTCATATTTGAAACCATTTTTGGAGAGAATGCTTTATTGATAAAATTTCTTATGCGTGTGTGATCAGGCGGATCCAGAAATGTCACCCAATGCTGACGCATTTGAGTAAGCGAATTGAGCTTATGATAGTATTTCGAATCTTCCTTGATCTTACCGAATTTATTTCCCCGCCCGAATTTTTTATTGATGAGAACATTTGATATGTCCTCATACTTTGTAAGTATCCAGATATTTTCAGATAAAAATCCTGTAGGCGATTTCATAAAATAAACAGGATCGAAATTTCTTAGCTGATGATAAACCGGGTAAGGATTGTCTATATTTTCTTTTGCAGAAAGAGTCTTGAATAAATTGAAATCTTCGGAGATTTCAATCCCCGTATGCGCAGAAGAAATATTATCCATTAAAATTTTTTACTGAATGCAAATTGAAATACAAAATAACTTTATGAGAAAAGGTATTCAAGACAAATTACTAAAGAGAAGTTGCTTATAAGACAGTGTCCGGATCTTATTTGAAATCCCTGACATCAAGTAAAACATCTTTAAAATCTCCGGGCGAGTCAAGTATTAATAATAATTTTTTGGCAACATCATTTGGATCCGCAAGTTGATCTGTATTTTTAAATTCAATGAACTTGCTGACGTTCCCGAAGTTTTTGGGATCCGTGCTTCTGATGAACTCCTGTGCGGAAGTGTCAACAATACCGGGCGCAACTGAAAAAATGTAAACAGGATCGGAAGGATGATTTAATTTTTGTTCAAGGTCAACTACTTCACTCAGCATTGCCAGTCCTGACTTTGAAGCGCAATAACTGCTCCAGGATTCAAGCGGCTTTTTTGCTGCACCTGAACTTATGTTCATAATTATTCTCCTGCATTCAAAAGACTGATATTCTTTCAGAAAATTATTTATAAGAATAGCCGGACTGATAAGATCGATATTGTAAGTCTGAATTATGTCATCTGAATTTTGCTTTCCGGCGTGCGTGATCTCTCCAAGCACAGCTGAGTTATTTATCAATGTAATTGAATCTGTATCCTCTAGACCCGGAAATGTAAAATTCATGACGGCGCTTAGATCGCTCATATCTAACGTGCAGTGCCTGTAATTTGCATGACTGATGGTTTGATCTCTTGACATTCCATAGACAAAGTTATCTTTGTCTGTTAAAAGCAATTCTGCCAAAGCTTTGCCAATGCCTCTGCTTGTTCCGGTGATGAAATAGTTGTTCATTTTTTGATTTAAGTTTAGCAAAATTATGTAATATTGTTCAAACGTTAAACGTCAAACGTCAGACTCGAGAAGCAAGACGCAAGACGCGAGACGCGAGACGCAAGACGCGAGACGCGAGACGCAAGACGCAAGACGCGAGACGCGAGACGCGAGACGCGAGACGCAAGACGCGAGACGTGAGACGTAAGACGCGAGACGTGAGACGTGAGACCGCGAGCGTGAGACGTGAGACGTGAGACGTAAGACGCGAGACGCGAGACGCGAGACGTAAGACGCGAGACGTAAGAGTGAGACGCGAGACTTGAGACGTCAAACGTCAAACGATATCACACTCCACATACTCCACATACTTCACACAACTCTATACTCCCACTCTACACTCTACACTATTTACTTTAACTCTACACACTTTTTTCAGTGTCTTTTAATTTTATAAATTTCAATATTGGTAAAAAATACTCATGTCTCAATTGGATATTAATTTCACCTGTGCAGAAAGATTTCTCCGTTACGTAAAGATCGATACTCAGTCTGATCATGACTCAACCACTTTTCCATCTACCGAAAAACAAAAAGATCTAGGCAAAGTCTTGGTTGAGGAGCTTAAGGAGATTGGAATAAAAGACGCGGAGATGGATGAATACGGTTATGTATTTGGTACAATACCTACCAACACCAACAAGCGCGTTCCCGTAATATGCTTTTGTGCACACATGGACACTTCACCCGATGTGACAGGTAAAAATGTTGATCCGGTAATTCACAAGAAATATCCCGGAGGTGACATCGTTTTGACTAAGGATAAAAGTCAGATCATCAAAGCTGATGAGCATCCCCAGCTTATGGAGCAAATTGGAAATGATATTATAACTACGGACGGAACAACTCTTCTCGGTGCGGATAATAAAGCCGGCGTTGCAGAAATTATGGATGCGGCGAATTTTATTGTCAG
>JBDTLQ010000110.1:0-8854 GCA_039934715.1 Ignavibacteria bacterium
CACAGAATTATCCGAATCCTTTCAATCCTGAGACAAAGATCGATTATGATATCGCAGCCGACGGAAATGTAAGCATTATACTTTATGATATGATGGGCAGGGAAGTGAGAGAACTTGTAAATGAAAATAAACCCGCGGGATATTATTCTGTAAAATTAAATGCAGGCAGCATTCCAAGCGGAGTATATTTTTACAGGATCAGCGCGGAAGGTTCAACCGGTCATTTCACTTCGATAAAGAAGATGGTAATTGTGAAGTAGGAATTGAGAATTAGGAATTCAATATTCAGTATTCAGTAAATAAGGTAAGTAAGTCAAAAATCCCGGGTAGTAATACCGCCCGGGATTTTTTATTAAATAAGTTCAACTATCAACTATCAACTATCAACTTTCAACTGCCACCTGTTTTCCCTCATTCCAGTAAAGATCAAAAGTTTCATTCCCAAGTTTTTCTCTCAAAGTTTTTTTATAGTTATCTGTAATATTAATTTCCTCATCAGTCAACTTTACTTCCGAACCGATTGATGCAGTTTCCATGTAAGAAAGATTTCTGACCGCCTGCTCATAATTTTCTATATTAATGTAGCATTCCGTCAGACCCATGTAGGCAGACTTTAGAAAAAAATTGCCGCCGGATTTTGAGCTGCCGGCAAGAAATTCATTATAGGTTTGTACAGATCTTTCAAAATCTCGCTTTGACTTTAATATCCTGGCAAGATAAATCAGAGCTGGATGCAGATTAAGTGAGTAACCATATTTCCTGATAAGCTTAATTGCCTCCTCCAGTGAATATTCAGCTTTTAAGAAATCCTTTTTTTCAGAATATATGCGGCCGAGGTTTATCAGATTAATTGAAATAAAATACTGATCTCCGTTTTCACGCGCGATGGAAAGACTTTCTTCAGAAAAGCTGTTAGCTCTTTCAAAATTACCGCGGTGATATTCAAATATTCCCAGACTCGCAAGAACGGAGGCAACATTGTATGAATCCTTTATCTCTCTGAATATTATTAAAGACTGTTCTTTCAGATCGTATGCCCCGTCCTTATCACCATCCTGATTTACGAGGAAAGACAAATTCCTGAGTATGGTGGCTTTTAATTCTTTTGAATTTATTTCTTCGCTTAATACCAGTGCCTTATCAAAGTAGTCCCTCGATTTTTTAAACTCTAAATTGGTATAACTCAGATCTCCCAGTTTTATAAGACATTCAGCTATACCTGCCTTATCACCGACCTCAGTGAACAATGTCAGGCTTTCGTTAGCATAATTTTCCAGCTCTGAAAAATTTCCAAGTCCATAGCACATTTCAGCAGCTGTTAATAAAACTTCAGCTCTGAGCTTTTTATCCGTGACTGTTTCAATAGCAAGTGCTTTACGGCACGTTTGAAATCCTTCTCTTAAAAATGCTTTGATCAGCCAGAAATTCCGCAATGAAGTTATAAGTCTGAAAGTATTTTCAGGCTCATTCTCCATTGTCCATTGAATTGCAACTCTGAGATTATCCAGTTCAGATTCAAGCAGACCCACCCATTCTTTTTGTTCGGTCTTTTTCTCTTTCCTTATAGCCGGGTCCAAGGTATTGATGTAATATTCAAAATGTTTTTTATATACACCGGATTTTTCTTCCAGCTTTTCTGAACAATACTGCTTAATGGTTTCAAGCATGTTATAGCGCACATTACCGTTAACCTCATTAACTGTGATTAACGACTTGCTCTCAAGGCTAGTAAGTAGATCAAGAATATCAATTTCATCTATCGTCTCATCCGAACAAATCTGCTCAGCGGCTTCAAATGCCCAGCCGCCCATAAAAATAGAAAGACGCTGAAGAAGAAGTTTTTCATTCTCATTCAGCATATCATAACTCCAGTCGATCAAAGCTCTCAGAGTCTGATGTCTTGGTAAAGCGGTTGAACTGCCGCGGGTCAGTAATTTGAATCGGTCATTTAACCTGTCAAGTATTTTATCGATCGACAATACATTCACACGTGTCGCCGCGAGTTCTATCGCGAAGGGAATTCCGTCAAGCTTTCTGCAAAGCTCGGCAAGTGCGTCAGCGTTTTCATCAGTTACTTTAAAATCATGCTTTATCGATGAAGCCCGTTCTATAAAAAGTCTTGAAGATTCATACTCCTTTAAAGATTCGGGGGTATGATCTGTTGAATTGTCAGGAACTGAAAGAGGCGGGACCCTGTAGATCTTCTCACCGCTGATATTCAGAGATTCCCTGCTTGTTGAAATGATTTTCAGCTTTGGACATCTTTGTAATAAGGCATAAGCAATTTCCGCGCATTTATCCAGAAGATGTTCGCTGTTATCAAAAATGATCAGGAGCTGTTTATCTTCAAGATATTCTTTGAGTATATCGATGAGGTTCTTATCACCCTCTTCCTTTAGGTTGAGAGCAATGGAAATTTCTTTTTCAATTAATTCAGGGTCGTTGAGGGCTGAAAGCTCTACGAACCAGACCCCGTTTTCAAATTCATCTATAAGATCAGTAGCAGCGCGTATCGCAAGCCTTGTCTTTCCAGTCCCTCCTGATCCGACTATTGTAAGCTTTCGAGTCCCGGTCAGCAAATTTTTTATTTCTGCTATCTCCCTTTCTCTTCCGATAAATTTTGTGATCTGAAGCGGAAGGTTGTTGGGTCTAATATCAAGACTTTTTAATTGAGGAAAATCGGACTGCAATTCATTTGAAACAAGCTGGTATATATGTTCGGGAAGTATGATGTCTTTTAATTTTCTCTCACCAAGATCACGGAATGAGATTCCCGGGAGACTAAGATCTCCGGCGTCGTTATAAACTTCCTGTGTGAGAAGCACCTGACCTCCATTTGCGACCGACATTATTCTGCTTACTCTGCTTAAGGTAATATACCCCGCATAATCATCATTCAGATATTCCGCCTCACCTCTGTGAAGGCCGATGCGGACCTTTAAGTGGAATTTGTCCCACTCATGTTCAGCAAGTTTTTTCTGGATCTCGTGTGCTGCTGCAATAGCATCGGATGAGGATTCAAAACCTGAACAAAAGGCATCCCCTATTTTTTTAAAGACAAATCCATTGTGCGATTCTATCGCTTTGTCTAAAATGGAATCGTGTTTTTGCAGTATAGAATTGTAGGAATTGGGGAATTCCTGCGCGAGCCTTGTGCTGCCTTCGATGTCCGTGAAGAGAAATGTAACGCTGCCTGTAGGGATCTTTTCCATTTCTTAAGATACGTGCAAATTAATGGTCATAAATTTCAGTTTAGACAGTTTCATTAAATTATGATTGTACAAATTAGTAGGAAAGTACGTAAGATAAAATCTAATTTTGGGAAAACAAATTCCCGGTATTATGCAAAATCTTTTTAAGGGATTCGGAGGGTCAGTTGATCGACTAATGCTCCGAGTAATTATCAATACTCAGACAATAATTTATCCTCAGGCAAATACAACTATAGATTAAAGCAAATAGACTTCAACGGAAACTATAAATATTATAACCTTTCGGGAGAAGTCACAATTGGAGTTCCCGGGAAGTCTGAGCTGTCGCAGAATTATCCAAACCCGTTTAATCCGAATACAATGATCAATTACAGTTTGGCGGATAATGTTTTCGTTACACTAAAGGTCTTTGATAATTCCGTTAGTTAACGAATTCAAGGAAGCGGGATATTATACGATAGATCTTAACGCCCGCGATGCGAGGCAAGGCGGAAGTCTTGCAAGCTGTATTTATTTTTATAAAATAGAAGCAGGAGAATATGTTCAGTCCAGGAGAATGGTGCTTTTAAAATAATTCTTACAACAGTTCATTTAATTTATATCTTTGATGCGGGCAAAAGTTCAGGGATTGCTGCATTCAAAATCGAGTACGCTTATTGTTTTCTGATAGAACTCTTTGGCTCTGCCCGGAGTGCTGCCGATGCATACGACACCGAGCTTACCATATTCGGAAAGCGCTCCGATCAGGTGAAACACAACTCCTTCCTGCGCGGCTCCGTCGTACATTAGTTCGTGAAACATTGCAATGTCAATAAGATCATCCGGGGTTGTGCCTATGTATTTGTCGCTTTGAAGATTATCCGAGGCGAAATAATATCTCATATTGCCGCTTGCAGTCAGATAGATCCCTTCACCCTCATCATAATGTCCGCTTGTAAGATACTGCATCATCATGAACGGGTGAGTCGTGCCGCCTTTGCGCAGATTGATCTCAATTGCAAAATGCTTCCAGCTGTCGTCATCCTGTTTCACTGAAATAAAATCAACAGCGAATCTTCCGATCACTCCTCTACCTTTAAGCAAATTTGCTACCTTATATCCTAACTCGCCTAAAGTTGATGCATACTCTTTGTCAGCCGGGAAAATTGCTCCTAGAAATATCTGACCGTCTTCACCTCCGAGCAGCTGATCGTGAGTGCTGGCTATATCAATGATCCGTGAATTACCAATGACACATTGTACAGAAGGTGAAGTCTTTATTTCCCCTTCAAGAAATTCTTCTACGATCCCTTCCATCTCGGTGAACTTTTCAAAGAAAACCTCCTTGCTGAGGTCATTTGCTACAACAGTAAGATTTTCTGCGAGAGATTTAAGAATATTAGCTTCAAGTGATTCATCAATTGCAAGCTTCGGAAATCGATATATAGCATTACCATCTCCGCTGAATCCGTCATTCATTTTGACAACTGCTTTCCGGAGGGCAGGATCCTTTCTCTTCAAACTAGCAAGCGCCTCCGCAATATCTTCCTTTGTCTTGAGATCTTCACTGCCGTCGGGCATGTCTATGCCGCACTCTCTGAAAGTCTTGCGTGCACCTGATTTTGAACCTTCATAAAATTTCGACGGATCAGTTCCGAATAAAGGTATCCCGAGCTTAACTGCAAGAGACTTTTCAAGCGGGGTGATATTGTAACATGTCAGATGAGTCGAGGTTTTGTCTTTTATCAGATTCTTTATTCTACCTATGAGTCTCGGTCGCTCCAATATTTTTTCTGTCAGGGGTTTTCGTGAGAGATCGTAACAGCTCAGCATTGTCAGCCGGTTTCTTGCATGATGCCCGGTAATTCCATGAAGCAGATGCAGATAGTAATCAATGATCACGTCCGATAGCGGCATGCTTGAAACATAAATGATCCGAGTAAGCGGCATTTTCAAAAGCATCAAAAGACAGAGCAGTCTCTCTTCGTAATGTATCGAACCTTTTATCTTTGAAAGGATCTCCATGTCAAGTGTGAGTGAAGGAATAATAACGATAGTTTTCGGCGCCTGTTTGTCAGGGAATATATTTTCATACTGATAAGCCATGTCCTGCTGAATTAATTCAAAAAGATCTTGCTCTTCCTGACTGCCTAATTCAGGAGTGCCATCAGTATATTCAAAGGTTTTGCGTGTTAAAACGGTGTCAGTTGTCATTGGGATTATTTTGTGTTGGGAAATAGTAGTAAGATAGCTAAGATAAATTTAATTTTGAAAACAATATTTTAGCCAGTAAATATGGATAATATGGATCAGAATCGATTTTCAAGATTACATTTATAAATGGTTATTTGTAATTTAGGGTTGCTAGTTGCTAGTTGTTAGTTGTTAGTTGTTAGTTGCTAGTTGCTAGTTGTTAGTTGTTAGTTGTTAGTTGCTAGTTGTTAGTTGTTAGTTGTTAGTTGCTAGTTATTAGTTGCTAGTTATTTGTTGTGAATGATCAATAGTAACTCGTAAATTTTAATTCGTAATTCGTAATTTGTAATTTGAAATTTGAAATTTGAAATTCCTAATTCCTAATTCCAAAAATGAGTGCTATCCCAACCGGTAACGTCACATTTCTTTTTACGGATATTGAAGGCAGTACTATGCTGTCTCAGGAGTTTCCGGAAACATTACCGGCGGCATTGGAAAAACACCATGCTATTTTACGCGATGCGATCGAATCAAATAGCGGGTTTGTATTTGAGATCATTGGTGACGCGTTTTGCGCTGCATTTGAAAATGCAAATGACGCGGTTAAAGCCGCATGCACTGCGCAGCTGGATCTTGCAAATGAAAAATGGAATGATGCTGTGATAAAAGCAAGGATGGGAATTCATTCGGGCAAAGCTGAATGGAACGGGAAAAGATACTCGGGATATATTACACTTGCACGGACAGCGAGAGTGATGTCTGCTGCTTACGGCGGACAAATTCTGATTTCAGGAAACACTCATGAACCCGCGAAAGAAAACATCGGCGATAAAATTTCATTCCGTGACCTTGGTGAAAGAAGATTAAAGGATGTGATCCAGCCGATCCATCTTTTTCAAATAATATCTCCGGGACTTCGCGAGGATTTTCCTCCGCTTAAAACACTTGATGCGCGGCCGAACAATCTGCCTGTTCTGCTTACCGGTTTCATCGGGCGTGAGAAAGAGATGGAGCGTGTAAAAGATCTCATAAAACAATCACATCTTCTTACACTTACAGGATCCGGAGGTTCAGGTAAGACACGTCTTGCTTTGCAGGTTGCAGCAGATATCATTGACGATTATTCAAACGGAGTTTGGTTGATCGAACTTGCATCTTTGTCTGATCCGTTTTTACTTGTTCAGACAATTTTTAAAATGCTTGATCTGCAGGAACAGCCAATGCAGAATACAGAAGATACATTGCTCGATTACCTTAAAGATAAAGAAATACTTTTAATACTTGATAATTGTGAGCACATAATAGACGCCACTGCTCAGCTCACCGAAAAGCTGTTGAGCAAAAGTCCGAAACTAAAGATAATCGCGACAAGCCGTGAAGCATTGCGTACAGCAGGAGAGCAAACACACCGCATTCTGCCGATGAATGTGCCGGACCCAAAAAATAATGAATCCCCAGAAATACTTGCTCAATACGAAGCTGTCAAACTGTTTATTGAAGGAGCGCTTGCAGTTGATGAAAACTTCAGAATACAAAATGAAAACGCGGCAGCCATTGCCGGGATATGCAATCGTCTTGACGGTATTCCTCTTGCGATAGAACTTGCAGCTGCAAAAATAAAAGTATTATCTGCCGTGCAAATTTATGAAAGGCTTGATAACCGGTTTGCACTGCTTTCGGGAGGAAAACGCACGGCATTACCCAGGCAGCAGACGCTGCGTGCAATGATCGACTGGAGCTACGATCTTCTCAGTGAAAATGAAAAAATATTATGGTACAGATTAGCAGTATTTTCCGGAGGCTGGACAATAGAGGCAGCTGAAGAAATTTGTTCGGATGAAAAGATTAGTATAGAAGAACTTGTTGATCTTTTGACATTACTAGCAGAAAAGTCTATAATAATTTTCAGTCCGGAGAAAGTGAGATTCAGGATTCTTGAAACGATAAGACAATTTGGCGAAGAAAAACTAAAAGTATCAGATGAGTATGAAAACATATCTGACAAACACCTGAATTATTACATGATATTGGCGGAATCAGCCGAACCGAAGCTGAAGGGACCTGATCAAAGAGTTTGGCTTGAAAAACTTGATAAAGAAGCCGGCAACTTTGAAAAAAGTTTTAACCGGTCTTTAAACAAAAAGAACAGCCAGTCAGGTTTGAGAATAGCAGGCGCGGTAGAATTATTCTGGGATATAAGAGGAATTTATTCTGAAGGACTGCGCTGGCTGGAGAGTATTCTCGAGCATAATTCAGGAGTTATAAATTCCATTCAGGGTAAAGCTCTGAATGCAGCAGGTGTACTTAATACGTTTCATGGAAATTTCAAAAAAGCTCAGAAATTTTTGGAAACAGCTCTTGCTATTCATGTAGAAATTAAAGATGAGAAAGGAATTGCATGTTCACTTTTAAATCTTGGCCGTGTATTGTGGTTTCAGGGGGAGCTCTCGCACGCAGCGGATCTTTGCGAACATAGTCTTGGCATTTTCAGAAATACCGGAGATAAACGCGGCACAGCTACTTGTCTGATATCTCTTGGTATAATGTCTTTACAGGAAGGTAATTATGATCGATCCGAAAAACTATTTGAAGAAGGTCTGGCAATAAACAGAGACGCGGGTGACAAAAGAGAGATCGCTTATTCCCTTTTAAACATGGGAATGCTTTCCTCTGACCGCGGAGAAATGACTCGCGCTGCTAAACTTTTTGAAGAGAGTCTTTCAATTCAAAGGACATTAGGAGATAAACGGCGTATCTCTGTTTCTCTCAACAGTCTTGGGGTTGTCGCAAAAGAACTGGGAGAGTTAGCCCGGTCGGAAGAATTGTTTGAAGAGAGTCTTGCTATACGCAGAGAGATAGGGAATAAACTTGGAGTCGCAAACTCTCTGGACAACCTTGGAAACGTTGCATTTTCACGTGATCAATTTGACCGGGCGCAAAGTCTTTTCGAAGAAAGCCTTGAACTCTTCAGAGAGGTTGGTTCTAAACCCGGAATAGCTTCAAGTCTTGAAGGTTTGGGCAGAATTGCATTAAAGAAAAAAGAATATAACGATGCAGAAAAATATTACAGGGAAAGTCTTGCATTAAACAGTGAAGCAGGTTCTAAAAGAGATATTGCAATAAATCTTTTAGGCTTTTCAGAACTAAAATTGATTGAAGGATCCTATAACGGCGCGAGTGAATTACTTGGATTCATAGAGAAATTTTTTGGATCGGGCAAAATGAAATTAAGTAAACATGAACGGGAAAGATTTGAAAGAGTGACCTCCGAGGTAAAAGAGAAATTGAAAGATGAAGAATATTTGAAAAGTTTTGAGAAGGGGAAAGAGATGACGATGGAGTTGCTAGTTGCTAGTTGTTAGTTGCTAGTTGTTAGTTGCTAGTTGTTAGTTGTTAGTTGCTAGTTGTTAGTTGCTAGTTGCTAGTTGTTAGTTGCTAGTTGTTAGTTGCTAGTTGTTAGTTGCTAGTTG
>JBDTLQ010000111.1:0-8853 GCA_039934715.1 Ignavibacteria bacterium
AATAGATTTTAAGTCATTAATTGTTCCGCTTTGCAGTAACATCCATGAACTGCCATAGTCATTCGATTTCAAAATTATCCCCGAATCTCCGGCTATGTAAATATTCGATGTGCCTGCTAATGAAATTGAATTCAGATTTTGTGAAGTGCCGCTTTCAACAATATTCCAGTTATTTCCGCTATCAGTTGTCTTTAAAATGGTACCTTCAACACCAACTACAATCCCGGTATTAAAATCAAAAAATTTAACATCATTTAGGCTATTGTTTGTTGGGGTTTGTTGTGCAAACCAGCCTCCGGTAAGCTGAGCATATAAATTCACTTCGGTGATAAAAGTAAAAATTAAAATAATAATTGTTGTAATAAATCGTGTCATAATTAAAAATTTTATTTCAATAAAACCATTCTCATTGTCCTGTTGTATTCTTCAGTTTCCAATTTATAAAAATAAATCCCGGAAGCATAATTACTTCCATCGAATTTTGTTTCATACCTTCCTTCCTGCAACACCTCATCAACCAGTCTTTCAAGCTCCTCCCCAATAGAATTATAAATAATTAGTTTAACCTCTGTTGAATTTGGAATATCAAAACTAATAAGTGTTGACGGGTTAAATGGGTTCGGATAATTTTGATGTAAAGAAAACTCTGATGGAGTAGCCTCAGATGTTTTTGTTATGTTTGTTATGAAGCCACCGCCATTTGTTGTCTTTAAAATTCTATTTCCGGCCGCCCATCCTGTTAGATTATTGACAAAGAATGAAGAGTTTAAGAATGTGAGGAATGGTACTGCTGATCTGTACCAACCGTTTCCAGAATCAGTAGTTTTAAAAATTGCAGATCCCACCCCCGGATGTCCCATAGTAAATCCTGTCGTACTGTTTATAAAATTTATTGAGTAGGGACAGCAATTAATAGTTCCTCCTACGCACTCCCAATTAATACCTGCATTGGTAGTTTTTAATATACCCAAGTCCAAAACTGTTGAGCAAAATCCACTGAAGCCATTTAAGGAATCCAGAAAAACAATTGAACTTCCGTAATATATGTCTTGTAGTTTCGGAACTACCGGTATCCAGGTAACACCTAAATCAGTGCTTTTAATTGTATATCCAAGCCCGTCTAGAAATAGAGAATCATTTTTTTGTCCTACTGCCCATATAAAATTATTATTCAGATAACTCATAGAATTGAAATCCACAGCAGTATCAGAAAATGTTTGAATCCAATTGTTTCCTGAATCCGTGGTTCTTAACAATGTTCCTACTTCACCTGCAGCAAATCCGGTTTCATCGGATCTGAAAACAATTGTTTTTAGATTAAATGACGTAGAGCTGTTTAAAACATTCCATGAAGATCCGTTATTAGTTGATCTCAAAATAATTCCGGAATCACCTGCAATGTAAACAATTGACGAGGATGTCAATGAAATTGAATTTAAATTAACGGAAGTTCCACTACTAATTATATTCCAATTGACTCCACTATTATTAGTTTTAAGTATAATGCCATTATTTCCCACAACCACTCCATTATTAATATCAGAAAATTTGACATCATTTAATTGATTATCAAATGATACATATTGTTCAACCCATCCATTTGTTAGCTGAGAGTATGAATCTAACTTCAGAATAATTGTAAAAAGTAAAGCAGAAATTATTGTAATGAATTTTTTCATTATTAAATAATTAACACAATTAACACAATTAACACAATTAACACATTGACCAATCAACTACTAATTGACCAATCAACTAATTAGTATAAACTACATCTTCTTCCGCCAGCAGCTCCATCCCTTTAAACCTCAGCAGCAGCTGCGCGACTGTCACGACATCCTTCTGACAATATGTTTTTATTCTTTCAATATCCTTGTCGATCCAGAAAGTGCTCCATACCTGACTGCCGTCTATATCATCCTTCGGAGAATTTATTCCAAAGACCGCCGCGAGCAAATTCAATGAAGTATAGCTTTTGTAATCTCCGAACTTCCACATCTCCATCGTATCAAGCAGCTGTACCTCCCATGGCTTTTTACCCGAGTTGTTCAATAAACCCGGCATGCAAACGTTATTGATGACGCATCTTCGTGAGATGAATGGAAAATCAAATTCCTTTCCGTTATGAGCGCACAGGCTGTGTTCTTCCTTATTATAGTTTTTATTGAGCATGTCACAAAAGTCTCCCAGCACTGTCCTTTCATCCTCACCGTAAAAAGATTTTAATCTTAAGGTGATGTCATTATTTTCTCCTGCAAAGATCCCGACGCTTATGCATGCGATCTTTCCGAACTCGGCATAAATGCCCGCGCGGTTATAAAGATCTCCTGCGGTAATATCATCTTTAAGCAGGTGTCTCATTTTAAATGTCCACAGGTCTTTCCAAACGTGCGGCAGATCATCGAATGTAGCATATTGCGGAACTGTCTCTATATCAAGTATCAGAATATTCTTAAGATCAATATTGCTTAGCATAGTATCTCCTTTTAATTTTAATTTACGTAATCAGTTTGAATTTCAGTCACAGGTTTTTTTTGTATCCTTTATTAATTTTACTATTGTAGATTTGGGAAGCTTATCAATACTCTTAAACCTGATGCAGCACTTTCCCACGCTCAGACCTTTTAACAGATGCTTGTACTTTAGTACCGAGTCGGGGCCGACATAGAATGACATATAATTCTTCTGTGAATTGAACGCGACAATACCTTTGCCGTCAATGTCGTATGCAGGCATTCCGTATTGCAGAGATTCATTCGCGTCGGGTAAAGTTTTGAGAATTATCGAGCGCAGCTTTGACATGTCTTCTCTTCTTGACTTGTCAATTTTTTTCAGGAAGTCATCTACGTTCGCGGCTTTAGTAATCATTGAAGTAATTTTTTTAAATTTTCAGGATCGCTTATCGGCAAATTGCATTGATAATTTTCACAGACATAAACAGACAATTTATTCCCGTCACTGACAATATTAGAAATAAATTTTGAAACATTCATCATCTGTTTCGATGCATAAAGTTCAACCTTATTCGGAATGTATGTCTCATCTATTATCTTCTTTAATTCTTTAAAATCCGCACCATCACTGTTTCCGCTCAGTATTATTTCTTTCGGAGAGTGTAAATAAAAACTCAGGCCGCAAAGAAGCTGCGGGCTCGAGAATGGAAGCCTTGTAAGATCATCCGCGAATAACTTTAAGCTTTGCTCCGCTTTTTCAATATGAACTTTATTGTCAGTCATGAAACCAAGACGAAGAAGATTCAGTACCTGAACCGAATTGCCCGAAGGCTCTGCTCCGTCATAAATATCTTTGGTCTTCAGCACAACATCCTTTACATCGCGGTCAACATCAAAAAATCCTCCGTTATCACTATCATAAAATTTTTCTATCGTGATATCATTTAGCATCAGCGCGAATTCCAGATATTCAAATTCAAAAGTTGCTTCATAAAGATCCGTCAGACCTGAGATCAGATATGCATAGTCTTCAAGTGTACCGTCATATCTTGCTTCACCGTCACGGTACCTGTGCAGCAGATTTTTATTTTCCTTCTGATAAAGATTTGCTTTGATAAAATTTACAGTTTCTTTCGCGACTGAAGAGTATTGATCATTGCCGGTCACTTTATGAACGCTTGCCAGAGCTGACAGCATCAGCCCATTCCAGGATGTAAGGATCTTGTCATCGAGATGCGGCTTAGGGCGTTTAACCCTTTCCTGTAATAGGTTTGTCCGGCTCTCGTCTATAATCCTTGCTATTTCCTCAGGTGTCTTTTCAAAATGTTTCGCGGTATCAAAAATATCATTCGCGATGAACAGCACATTCTTGTTCCCAAATACTTCGTGAGGATCATTGATCGTATTTCCATGCTGCTCTATTCCAAAGTAAAAATTAATTATCTTCGCGTCGTCCTTTCCTAATATTTTTTCAACCTCGTCTTTATTCCAGAGATTGAATGCTCCTTCCTCTTTTACTTTTGGATCTTTAGGATCGATCGCGCTCTCCGCATCTTCAGCTGAATAGAATCCTCCGTCTTTACTTTTTAAATTATCCAAAACATAATGCGTTATGTCTTCAGCAACAAACAGATAGAATTTATTTTTTGTAACAAGATATGTATTTATATAAGTAGTGATCAGCTGCGCCTGGTCGTAAAGCATTTTTTCAAAGTGAGGCACTCTCCATACCGGATCGACAGAATACCTGTGAAATCCTCCTGCAAGATGATCATACATTCCTCCTTGATACATTTTCTTTAAGGTAAATGAAACCATATCAAGCGCGTCGAATTCTTTTGTATGATAATAATAGTCAAGAAGAAAATTGTAAACTACAGGTCTTGGAAATTTATTTCCTGTCCCGAATCCTCCGTACTCTTCATCGTAAATTTTTCTTATGGTCTCATAGGCGCTGCTTAAGATGTCCTTGCTTAAAGGAGTTTCATCATCACTATTAATATTAATCTTAGAATCCATTGATTCCTGTAAACGCGAAACTATTTTATCACCGCTTTCGAGAACTTCATTTTGCTTGTTGGTCCAAACCTCATGGATCTGATCAATCACATCTTCAAATCCTGCTCTTCCATACTTTGCCTTTGGCGGAATGTATGTCGCTCCGTAAAAAGGTTTAAGGTCAGGGGTGAGGAACATGCTCATGGGCCATCCGCCTGAACCGGTCATAGCCTGCAGAGCAGTCATGTAAACCCTGTCAACATCCGGACGCTCCTCGCGGTCAACTTTCACATTCACAAAATATTCATTCATCATCTTCGCTATCTCATCATTCTCAAATATCTCGCGCTCCATGACGTGACACCAGTAGCATGTTGAATATCCGACGGATAAAAATATAGGTTTATTTTCTTTTTTGGCTAATTCAAATGTTTGTTCATTCCACGGATACCAGTTGACGGGATTGTATGCATGCTGTAATAGGTATGGGGATTTTTCATTGATTAGTTTATTTTCATTCATTAAGGAATTTACGAAAATTCGATTTGTTATGAAGTGGATTAATTTAGTTTAAACTTTCAATAACAAACTGTCAGATGATTTTCTATAACAGATTTATTCTTGAAATCACAACTGACTTTGGTTAGCTTGTAAAAAAAATTACAGTATGATCATAATTGAAAAACTTGGAAGAACAAAGCAAGACCTGCTTCGGTCACTTGAAGATATAAAAACTTCATTCGCTTCACAGATACAGAAATATGATCTTAAGATAACACCGGTCACGGATGGATTTAACCTAAAGGCTAACAAGAAAATATTGTTCATTGATATTTATGCTGACATAAATGTAGTAGCTGAGGACGGGAAATTTGTTATCAACTACGAAACAAAGAATGTCCCTCAGTCAAAGATCGATGAAGCTCTTATACAGGTAAAGGAAGTTTTGGAGAAGTGTTAGGATATGATACTACGCAACATGGAGTTTAAAAACTTCAGTCTTTGGCTTGGGGATCTTCTGACCGGTTTGTTCCAGATCTTCAATGTGCATTAATATTGCTTTCTTAATAGATTTTATTACTTCGTCTTTAGTATCAGCGACAACACCTACACCGGGCAGGTCAGGCGCATAAGCTCCGTATCCATTTTTACTTTTTTCGATAACAATAATATAGTCCATAAATATTTATTTTAACAAAGCTTGTTTCAGTATATTGTTCAATGTTCCTTTAGGAATGTCTTTGTTTGGATTCCCTGCTATTGTCACAGTTCCTTTTTTATAGGATGGCGAAATTGTCTGTGACTTCCATTAACTCTTACTTCAAACCATCCATCTTCCCTGACGATCTTCAACAGTTCCCGATACTTCATATATACAAATTTTATACATCAAACTTATCATATTCACTCATAGCAAAATTAATCTAAATATATTTCGAATACAACGAACATAAAAATTAAAAGAACCTCACCCATCATCAAGACAAGTGAGGTTTGATAAATAACTCTAATGAAATTCCGTGCTTACATCTTTTTTACTTTTCCCATACCGTTCACGTTCATAGCTTTAACAACCGCGCTGCCCTTGTAAGATACATTGCCGATCCCGTTCAGATCAATATAGATCTCGTTATTGGAATTAACTTCGGAATTTCCGACTCCGTTGCTTTGTATCTTTAATACATCCGCTGTCAGATCAAACGCTTTTATGTTACCGATTCCGTTGTGATCAATTGAAACATTTTTCACCGTTCCGGAGAATTTCGCGGAGCCGACAGAATTTATATCGGCTGTAAGCTTATCGCAATCAAGTTCCAGTGATAAATTTCCAACGGCTGAATTTTCGATCCACAATGATTCGAGCTTAAGCTCGTTTTGTGATTCGACATTTCCAACACCCTTCATTTCAAGTGATTTAAGGTCTTTAAGAGTAACATACGCATTCATCTTGGTTGATTTTTTTATTTCGGCATCGTCCTTTGTGCTGATGTAAAGCTTATTGTCGTCCACTTTTATTTCTATTAAAGGGATCAGATTTTTATCTGATTCGAGAATAACAGATTCGGTGTTTCCCTGTTTCAAAAAAACATTGATGATATCATCCACCTGTATTTTATCAAATGAAGATACACTTCTGTTTTCCTGAACTACATTACCGTCACCGATTATCTGTTGAGCAAACATAACTGAAGCATTCATAGTAAGTAAAATGGTTAATGTTAAAAAAAATGGTTTCAAATTTTTCATGGGAAGATAATTTAAGTTAAGGGATTTTCTAACTTAAGACGAAATGAGGTTCATAATGTTACACTATTTATTCACAAAATTCGCCAGCCTCATTTCAAGAAAAGATTCGAAATCAAAATTATCATAATCAAAGATCTTCTCAAACATTTCCTCTGATCTTTTTTTATCTCCTTTTTTTGAATAAAGTTTACCCAACTCAAAATATGAATGAGGCACAAGCCATGTCTCATTTTCCGGATTGAGTTTTATACACCTGTTAAAATATTCTATGGCCTTATCAGGATTTTTATTATAAACATTTGCGAGTCCGTAGTCATAATAAAATCTTATCAGATCATCATCGTTTTTGTAACGATCAATTTTTTTGGAATCAATAAGATCTTCATATACTTTGATCGCTTCATCAGGCTTGTTTGATTCTCTCAGATTCAAACCTTTGATCAGAAGAATGTCAAATTCGCTGACAGGCTTTTTAATTTTTTCCTGAGCGAGCCGGTAAAAGAATTTGTCAAGTTCACCGTCGCGTTCATTGATAAAATTATTTCTTACATTTTTATATTTTTCGAGTGCTTTATCCCTGTTGCCGTTTAGTTCTTGAGAGATACCCAGCGTGTACAAATAAACATTGTACCTGTCTTCAGGGTTGACATACTTTATATATTCTTCAAAATGATCCGCGGCTTTTTGAAAGTCATTGAGCCTGAAATATGCAGTGCCAAGTAAAGCGTTGGCAGATTTTTTTATTTCGGATTGAAAAGAATTTGTGTTGAGCTTCAGAGCATCTTCGGCAGCGGAGATGGCTTCATCAACATTTCCGTACTGAAGCAATATTCCCGAGTAAAAAACTTTAAATACCGCGCTGCCGGGATATTCACTTACAAGCTCTCCGGATAATTCAAGACCATTCCGGTCATCCTCTTCTCTTTCTTTGAGAGAAAACAAAGACAGAAAAACTTTTGAGTCTGTCTTTGTGAATTTACCTTTTTGCATCGAAGTTGTAAGAAGCGACATTCCTTCTTTTATATTCCCTTTAAATCCTATCAGCGAAAGAAGCCACTGAAATTTTTCCGGAACAAAACCGATAGCGATCTTGTAAAGTCCGAGACCCATATAAGCATCATAATAGTCAGGCTTCTTTTCTATAAGAGAAGATAATATCCTGTAACCGTCATTGCCGTTTGAAGCGGCTCGCATCAGGCTTTTGTTAAGGCTCAGCATCAGGAGCGAACGATAACTGTGGGAAAGCCCTTTGTAGTAAAGCGCGTCGTAATCATTTTCATTCTTATCAAGTATCTTCTCAGCGCGCTCGATGACATTTTCAGAATGCTCAAGATATTTTTCAAATATCTTCTCATCACGTGTCGGCATTGCCTCGTAAAAATAGATCAGTGATTCATAGAAAAATCCTTTGAGATCATCAGGATCAGAGATCTGAAGCCGTTTGAATTTTTTCTGCGCGTCATCGAACTTAAGATTATAAATATCATTAAGCCCTTCAAGAATCTCCCGGTCAGCAGCCGGGTCTGACTGCGCGTAATTTGTGTTTAAAAAAAAGATAAGGGATGCCAAAAAATATAAAAGATACTTCATTAACTTGTCATAAAATTTATTGTGAACAACGGAATTAGCTTTTATCTTGTTCCTAGCCATCTGCCTGATTAACAAATCATAAAAAGATTAAACTTTATCTTTTTTTTAGATTATTGTGTCTCTATATTTGCAATTATTGAAATTAAAATCTAATATGTCTAAAATAATTTTTGAAATAAATTACAACATCATTCCCGAAAAGAGAGAAGAGTATTTACAAACGATCACGAATCTTAGGAACAACATTAAAGAAACATCCAACAATAACTATTCAGTCTTTGAAGATAAAAAGAGTCCGAATAATTTTACCGAGATGTATGTCTGTGAAAGCGAAGAGGAATTTGATGCGATCGAAGATAATCAGAGCGAAGAAACGATTGAGCTTACTCAAAGTCTTTTTAACGATTTCATAAAAGACAGAAAAGTAAATTACGCTACAAAATACGAGGTCTAGATCCAAAAAAAATATTATGGTTCGGATAATTTTATTTTGAACATAACTTTATAGATTTAAGAGTAGTTATATTTTACAACTACTCTTTTTTATTTATATATCTAAATGCCG
>JBDTLQ010000112.1:0-8821 GCA_039934715.1 Ignavibacteria bacterium
ATTGTAATTTTTTCGATCCAAAATTAAGAAGCAAACCACCTCAAGTTGAAAAACTTCGAGGTAATTGATTGCCTGTGCGAGGTGACATCCTCAAGTTGTATGATTGCTTTTAATTCAACAAGGACTTTCTCTTCAACTAAAAAATCCACTTTTCTTTTTCCTAAAGGTTCTTGTAAATCTTTATATAAAATTTACATTCCCAATTCCCTTTTAAAAGATAGTTTCTCTTCAGAAAATTCATAGGCTAATGCCCGTTGATAGATGAACTCCTGAAATCCATTTCCTAAATAATTATGAACTTAAAATGCACAATTTATTATCCGGCTTGTTAGCTCGGAATATTTGTAAGATTCGTTTATCATTCGGTTTCGCCTGTTATAGTTTTAATTTTTCATAGATTTCAATTTAATCATAAAAGATCATAGTCACATCCAGCTCGTTCTATCCAGGCTCCTGTACTGAATAGCCTCGCTAATGTGCGCCGCGGAAATATTATTTTCATTTGAAAGATCTGCTATCGTCCGGCTTACTTTTAATATCCGGTCATAAGCGCGGGCGGAAAGTCCTAGTTTTGTTATAGCCATCTTCATTAAATTTTCACAATCCTGATCCACTGTGCAGAATTCTTTGATCTCTTTCGTGGTCATATTTGAGTTCGAATAAATTCCTTTTCTGTCCTTAAATCTTTCCAGCTGGATCTCACGCGCTTTAACAACACGTTCCCTGACATTTTCTGATCTTTCCTGTTCCGCTTTGCTTGAGAGTTCCTGATATTTAACGGGATTAACGTGTATATGAATGTCGATTCGATCAAGTATCGGTCCCGATATTTTAGCAAGGAATTTTTGAATGTCATACTCCGAATACATCGATGCTTCCTTTTGCGAGCCGGCGGGAGTCGGGTTCATCGCCGCGACGAGCATGAAATTGCAGGGATACTGTACCGTGATCTTTGAACGCGAGATCGTAACTATCCTGTCTTCAAGGGGCTGCCGCATTACTTCAAGAACATTTTTTTTGAATTCAGTCAGCTCATCAAGGAACAGCACGCCGTTATGCGAAAACGAAATTTCTCCCGGCTTCGCGTTCGGTCCACCTCCCACCAGTGAGACATCACTCGCTGTATGATGAGGAGAACGGAATGGTCTTGTTGAAATTATCGCGGAGCCGCCGGGAAGTATTCCCGCGATAGAATGGATCTTAGTTGTCTCAAGAGCTTCTTCGAGTGTTAGCGGAGGAAGTATCGTCGGCAGTCTTTTTGCGAGCATTGTTTTCCCGGAACCTGGCAGTCCGATCATGATTATATTATGTGAACCTGCTGCAGCGACTTCCATTCCGCGTTTTACCTCCGCCTGGCCTTTGACATCCGCAAAATCGACAAGATAGTTTCTATCCTGTTCGAAGATCTCTTTTACGTTTACACGAAAAGGCTGAGGGCAAATTTCATTGTTCAGAAAATCTATTACTTCGGTTAGAGTGTCAAACGGAAGTACATCAATGCCTTCAACTATTGCGGCTTCCTTAGCATTTTCAACGGGAAGAATTATTCCTTTGAAATTATTTTTCTTTGCCTCAAGTGTTATCGGAAGCACGCCGGAGATAGCGCGGAGCTTTCCGTCAAGCGAGAGTTCGCCAATGAATAAATAATCCTTAATTTTTACAGGTGAGACTTGTGTAGTTTCAGAAAGTATCCCGATCGCGATGGGAAGATCAAATCCGGATCCTTCCTTTTTTACATCCGCGGGCGCGAGGTTAACGGTGTATCTCTTTATGGGGAAATGGAACATGGAGTTTTTGATCGCGGCAGCGACGCGCTCTTTGGATTCTTTAACAGCATTGTCGGGAAGACCAACGATCGCGAAAGCAAAAAGACCGTTATCAATATGAGTTTCTTCCCTTATTATGTAAGCATCAACTCCAAAGGTGGAGGCTGTAAATACTTCAGTGATCAAATCGAAAAAGTTTTTAATATCTTCTAAAAAATCATTAACATTGTATCAAAAGCAATTAGCATAACTTCGATCAGTTTTTCTTTTTAAAGACAAGATCTATCGGCACGCCGGTAAAACCGAAATGCTCACGCATCTTTCGCTCAAGGAATTTCTTATAGTTATCGGCTATGCCATCCGGGTCATTTGCAAAAAAGCCAAACACAGGCGGAGAACTTCTTATCTGTGTGATATAGTTGATCTTAATTTCCTTTCCTCTGAGCGACTGCGGAGGTTTCAATCTGATCTCATTGAGCATAGAATCATTCAGCTCACTGGTTTTTATTTTCCTGGCTCTTTCATCGTAAATGATCTTCGCCTCTTCTATCACTTTATGAATCCGCTGCTTTGTCACAGCAGAGATAAAAATAAATTTTAAATAGGAGTAGCTCTTAAGATGCTCGGTGATCTTTTGTTCAACAAGCTTCGCAGTGTTCGAATCTTTCTCCACGAGATCCCATTTATTAATTACAATAAGAAGACCTTTTTTCATTTCGATCACATCTTCAATGATCCTTACATCCTGATGATCGAGTTTAAAGGTTGCGAGCTTTATGTCGGAAGATTTACTCAGCTCAGCAAGAAGTTCTGCAGCATCAATTACAAGTATAGCTACGTTGCATCGTTCTATAGCTTTGTAAGTTCTGACAGTTGAATAAAACTCAATTGACTCTTTTATTTTAGTTTTTCGTCTCAAACCCGCGGTGTCAATTAATACAATATCATCACCGTGATATTTTATATTTGAATCAATTGTATCACGCGTAGTTCCCGGAACTTCAGTTACGATATTTCTTTCTTCGTTCAGTATGGCATTTGCAATCGATGACTTTCCTGCATTGGGTTTTCCAATGATCGCAAACTTGATTCTATTGTCATCGCTGTATTCGTCAAATTGTTCGATGTCTTTGACAATATCATCAAGCAAATCACCGGTGTTGAATCCGTTAATGGCGGATAACGGGAAGGGCTCTCCAAGTCCGAGAGAATAAAACTCCAGCATGTTCGGTTCCTTTTCAACAGTATCGATCTTATTCGCAACCAGAATTATCTTCTTATCATTGGAATATTTTCTTAGAATGTTTGCTATCTCTTTATCCACAGGATGAAGACCGTTCTTGGCGTCAACTACAAACAGGATTTCATCCGATTCTTCGATCGCCTGTTTCACCTGTGTCCTTATAGCTTTTTCAAATCTTTCTTCCGAATCCGGAACGAAGCCGCCTGTATCAATAAGAAAAAATTTTCTGGATGTCCATTCGACCTCACCGTAATTCCTGTCACGCGTGACACCGCTGGTCTCGTGAACAATTGCTACCTGTCCTCCGACAAGCCTGTTAAATAAAGTTGACTTGCCAACATTTGGCCTGCCGACTATTGCTACTATGTTTTCCAATATCTTTTACTAAGGTTTGATTGAAGTTTTTTTATTGAAACATCTTTTGTTAATTTACTTAAACTTCTATCAAATTAATATTACCATTAATATTAAATAATATTTTTCTTGGCAATTTCAATTTATCAAAAATCAGGTACGATTCAAATTGTAAATTTATGAAGTTGTGAAAATTATCCTTTGACCCGGTAAAAAAACGGTGATTTTTTCAATATTATTTCTTAGAAAAAAAATATTTATATGATTATATTGCCGTTAGAATTCGGTTCAAATTATTAATTCTAAAACTTTTGAAAGATCTTTCGGAAAAAGATATCGTATTAAAGGAGCTGCAAAAGATCCCTGCAATCGGTAAGGCTTGTTCGCTCGATCTGTGGAATATCGGGATCAGGAAGATCTTGGATCTGAAGGGAAAAGATCCGAATGTTCTTTACCAAAAGCTGAACTTAGTCTCAGGGGCCACGCATGACATCTGCATGCTTTATACTTTCAGAACGGCTGTTTACTTCGCTACAGAGAAGCGTCATGAAAAGAAAAAGCTTAACTGGTGGTATTGGAAAGACAAAAAATACAACGAATAGAAATTATTTTTCCTTAAGATGGAAAAAATTGTAAAGTTCTTTAAATTTATTTTTATTAATCTTAAAAACAAAACACTCATGGCAAACTTAGATCCTGTAGAAGGAATTACACTTGAACAATGGGCAGGCGCAAATGCGCAGCTTGCCTCCGGAACATCAACCGAAGACGCGATCAAATCAATAGGCGTCGATATGCCAAAATGGGACCGCGTCAACGCGGAGTGGCTTACCCGCATGAAGAACGATATGACATTCGTCATAGCGACAAAATATGCTGCAGCGTTCAACACTAATGCATCGGGAAATCTCGGCAGCGGCGCGGGGATCTCAGCCGATTCTATACCGTTTGAAAAATATGTTGAATCGATGGTGGCGCAGGATGTACTCGGCAAGCAGGGGAGAGACGCGCAGGATGTATTGAAGGATTTCGGAATGACAGTAGCGGATTATTCCAATGTCAGCTCATACTGGTCAGGAAAAATGATGTCGGATTTTTCGCTTGCAGCCAAGATGGCTACACTTATGGCACAGTTTACAAAAAAATATGAAAGCATGCAGGGCGGAGATTCTCACAGTGATATAGAATTTTAAAAGCGAACATATATGGCTGAGAATAATAATGTAAAGGATTTCAATTCCGAAATTGAAACTGCATTCACCAATGCATGGCATTCGGAAAAAGGAGGCGATGAGAAGTGGAGCACATTTCTAAATTCATACAATGTTAGCCCGCTCTCATCCGAAGACAAGGAAAAACTTCTGAACTCCGAGATGAAGATCGCGAAAGGCGCGTTCCCAATTGAGCTGCGGAGAGTTTATGAAAAGATCCTTGAGAAGCATCTGAGTAAAGGTGACGCAGGAGTAATGAATGCGATAGCCGGTTTTGATATTGAATCAAAGGTTAAGGAGTATTATCAGAAGATAAAACCTTTTGGGGGCATGAGCGATATTTTCAAAAACGCTTCTTCGAGTCTTACAAAATATTCCGAAGGAATGCAGAAGGCTAAGCACAGTACAATGAAGTGTAAGAACTGCGGAGCTCCGAGGCTTGAAGAGATGCAGTATGATAATTGTCTTTTCTGCGGAAGCAAACTGTTTGAAGCGAATAATTAAATTTTTAAAATAAAAAAAAACAATATGCTGTCGTCTTTATTTAAGAGCACGGACTCTTCTTCGCCGGAATTCCAGGCGCTTGTCACGAGATGGGATAATTTTCTGGCAAAGATCAAAGAGAGGTATACTGAAGTTTTGCAGCAGGCTGAAGAACCTCTGAAGGAGGTCATCGGCAGTATACAGTATGACACCGTCATAATTCACAACATAAAGACCGGACTTCACAATCAGGCTGTTACTCAGCTTTCCAAAAAAGTGGATGAAGGCTGGAGTAAGATGGAAGGTGAAATGAGCAAGCTTGGAGTTTCATACGGGCTTATCACAGAGCAGCATCGCAAGGCCGATGCATTTAAAGAAACCCTTGCAAATGAATTCCAGTATTTTGAAGTGAGCCTTTACGGAAGAGCTGCCAGGCAGATCCTCGAAAATGTAAAGAAACACATTGATGAAAAAAAACTTCACAGCTGCACACAGTGCGGTGCGGAGCTGCCGATAAAGATATATTCCTTTATGTCTGTCAATTTAAAGTGCGAGAGCTGCGGATCCGTGAATACATATAAACCTGATGACAGGATCAGAGCATTGGAATATTATGTGATAACTCACCTTGCCGAAGAGCAGGCCTTTCCGGCAAAACTTAAAGCGAAGTATGATAAGAGCGCGCAGAAGGAGTATTTCAAAACTTATTACGGATTTCTGATGGAGAACGTCCCTGACAAAAAAGAATTTTATGAGAGGGAAATGAATGAGAGAATGAATAACCCCATCTTCAGCCTGGGTTTTTGAGTCGACTGTAAAATTCAGATAGAGAATTGAATTACAAATTGAATAGTAATATATTGCCTCAGATAAATAACCAATATGAAAAATAATAATTATAACGGTCAGGAAATATTTGAAGAGGTTGAAATTGAATCTTCAATGATTGACAAGGATGATCTTAACGAAATTATCTCGGAAGAAAAAAAGATCATAAAAAAATCTTCCCGGCTTGATCTGAACAGGTTCGACAAATTCATAAAACAGATAAAGTTAGTGTTAAGTCTTCTCAGGGATTTTAAGAATAAGAGTTATACCGATATTCCCTGGCGTTCCATTGCGCTGATATCGGCTGCAATACTTTACTTTGTAAATCCTTTTGATGTGATACCGGATATTCTTCCGGTTTTCGGATTTACCGACGACGCTCTTCTTTTCGCCGCGGTTTTTAAATCGATCCAGGATGATCTGGAGAAATACAGTGAGTGGAAAGGTTTAAACACAGACGAATATTTTTAAAAATAATTAATCAGAAAGAAGAAGTAAATTTTTGTCCGAAAAAATAAAACTGCTTTTCATCGGAGATATAATCGGCGAGCCCGGTTTTAATCTAACGAAAACACTTCTGCCAACATATATTACAAAGTATAAGACAGATTTTGTGATCGCCAACGGAGAAAATATTACCGACGGCAAAGGTATTGTCGAAAAAGACGGTAAGAGACTGCTTGAGCTGAACATCAATGTGCTCACCGGCGGGAATCACACAATGGATAAGATACAGGCTCATAAATATCTGAATGAGACCAACAATGTTCTGCGCCCTTTGAATTATCCCAGAGGAGCGTATGGTCACGGCTACGGTATCTTTAAAATACCGGGCACAGAGCTGAAGATCGGAATAATAAATCTGCAGGGGAGAGTGTTCATGAAAAGCATTGACTGTCCTTTCAGAGCGTTTGACTGGGTCTATGAAAAAATAAAATATGAAACAAATATTATCTTTGTTGACTTTCATGCTGAAGCAACGGCGGAGAAGATCGCGTTCGGATGGTATGTGAACGGAAGAGCTTCGGTTGTGGTCGGTACACATACTCATGTTCCTACTGCCGATCACAGAGTTCTCAGCGGGGGGACAGCATACATAACAGATGTAGGAATGACAGGTCCTTATGATTCGGTCATTGGAATGAAGAAGGAAGGCTCGATAAAAAGATTTATTTATTCAACTCCGCAGAAATATGAAGTTGCCGAAGAAGACCTGAGATTCTCGGCAGTACTTTGTGAGATCGATGCAGAATCAGGAAAGGCTGTGTCGATAAAGAAAATATTTTATCCGGAGTTCTAGATCAAAATCCGAAATCCAAAATCAAAAATTGAAATGATGAAGTCGGTTCCAATCACAGAAGCACTTTATGAATACATAGTAGATAAGTCAAACGCGAGAGGCGCTTTGCTGGACGAACTGGTCGCGGAAACTGAGAAGCTTGATATTCCATTGATCCAGATCTCTCATGACCAGGGAAAATTCTTATACCTGCTATGCAGAATGATCAAAGCTAAAGACGCACTTGAGATAGGGACACTTACAGGATTCAGCGGCATTCATATCGCGAAAGGATTAGGTGAAGGTGGAAAGCTGACCACGGTTGAGCTCGAGAAGAAGCATGGAGATATTGCCGCTAAATATTTTGAGAAAGCAGGATTGAAAGATAAAACTGAAGTGGTCATTTCACCTGCGGCGGAATACATGCGAAAGTTAATTTCTGAAAAGAGAAAATTTGATTTCATATTTATTGATGCCAACAAAACAGACTATCCGGGATATTTCGAATCAGCGATCGGACTTTCTCATAAAGGAACTGTCATAGCTCTTGACAATATGCTGAAATCAGGAAAGGTGATCGAGGACGCGGGTGATGATGAGGATGTAAGAGCGGTTCAGAAAACGAATGATATAATTTCAAGTGATGACAGGGTAGAATCAATGATACTCACAGTCGGTGACGGACTGGCTTTAGCTTTAGTAAAATAATTCCGCTCAAAATTTTACAGCCTGCTCATTTACAAATATTTTTTTTCGAAGTACTAAACCTTACCGCAGTCTCAGGTATCTTTATATTTTTTAAGAGATCAACATTCAGAAGCAATGCCCTTGTTTCAATAATCCCATGGATTAGTTTTATTATTAATATTTTATAATCGCTATCTTTGAACGGGAAAAGGAGAACGTATGAACAATCTGATGAAGTATATTTCTTTTACAAAGAACGAAACGAAAGTAATACTTTTTATTGTAGTAGTGATCACGGCAGGTTTCTCGATAAGATACTATAAGCATCTGATAAATGATGAAACGAATACACCGTATGATTATTCCGGGTCTGATGCTGAATTCAAGAGACTTTCAGGCGGCATCAATAAAAACAAATCCGGAGCAAATGATAGTCTCAGCGGTAGCGAGCTTGATCTGATGAATGAGCTTAAGAAAGAGGAAGACTCAACTGATACAGGTTCAAAAGAAAAAGGGTCAACAGGCATTTATGAAAAGATCATTAACATTAATACTGCTACGAGAAATGAATTGATAGATCTGCCGGGTATCGGCGAATCCACCGCGGACAAAATAATTTCATACCGTGAAAACAAAAAAGGATTTCGTAAAACCGAAGAAATTATGAATGTCAGCGGGATCGGTAAAAAGAAATACGAAAAAATTAAAAGTTATATCAAAGCAGAATAAAAAAATTCATTGAGCAATTTAAACTTAGAATTTTCAGGAAATACTATCAGAGTCCTGGAGTTGGATGAAGTCAATAATATCATTACAAAAGAGGAAAGAAAACTAAGCTTCAGTATTCTCAATGAACAGGTTATGAAAAAGAAAAGTAACGAACTGATCTCAGAGTTAGCTGAAAATATCAAGAGCGCTCTGAATGATGATCTGTCGGGGCAAAAGACTTCCGGCGTTCTTATCGGTACCG
>JBDTLQ010000113.1:0-8790 GCA_039934715.1 Ignavibacteria bacterium
TCTTGTTTAGTTTAAGACTTTTTAAGTGTTGATAAAAATAATTTGGACAGCAATGGCTATAGCCAGTGATCATAATTATATTTTGATTTCATTTTGATAATTATATTAATATATTAAAAATTATTTTTTATGATAAAAAAGCAAATCAAAAAAAAAAATCCCGACTCTTCAGGAAATAAAACCATCAGTAAAAAGATTCCATCCGCTTTATCATTTGATAAAAATCCCGTTCTAAATAAATATTTCTGGATAATTATTCCCGTTCTTGCCGTGATCTATTACATAAGCAGTAAATATTCTGTCGGCTTTTATCAGGATGATGAGGTAGGACAGTATATAAACATGATACAATTCTGGTCCGATCCGTTTTCAATACTTGGAAATTCTCCAAAACCCGGTTACAAATTGTTTACGGTGGTTCCTTCATTGTTCGGATATGAAGCGGTACTTATGTTCAACGCTTTGATCGCGGCGCTTGCCGTTTATTTTACATACATTCTTCTTAAAGTCTATAGGATAAGCTACGCTTACTTTGGAGCTCTTTTGCTTTCGATGCAGCCGTTGTTCTTTGATCTTTCGTTCAGATCTTATGCGGAAATATTCACCTCACTCCTGCTGCTTATTGTTTTGATACTTTATAAAAAGGAATATTATTTCTGGACAGGTCTTGTCTGCGGATACATATTTACAGTCCGGCAGGAAATAGCGCTTCTGATACTTGTCTTTATGTTTCTGTTTTATAAAAGGAAAAATTATTTTGCCATTATAGCGATAATTATTTTTCCACTGATATATGATCTTCTTGGTTTCATTAAGACAGGTGATCTGCTCTTTGTTTTGACAGAGATGAAATCACTATCCTCATACAGTTATAAGTCACAGGGAATTTCTCATTACTTTATAGTTTATATTTTCATTGTTGGTCCGGTCACTCTTCTTCTTTTTTTGTCGGGATTCTTCGGGTTCCTGTCAGACACAAAGAAGTATAAGGAATACATAATGAAATACGGGATCTTTTACATTGTATTCATTTCAATTTTCGGGGTTCAGCTTATGACAATGTTCAATGACGGAGCTAATCCCGGTAACTGGAGATATCTTCTTCATATTTCACCTGTCGCGGCGGTGTTCGCGACCATAGGTCTTAATAACCTGGTAAAGCCGGAATTCAGAAAGACCTCTTACATCATTATGGCAATACTCGCTTTCATCACACTCGCTTTTTTGTCAAAGAGCACGGACGGATTCATACTGCTGGATGTCTCGGATTATTCAAAATTTTTTATCATAACCGCTTCAGTGGTTTTGATCGCCCTTATTGGTAAAGAATCTCCTGTGAATTATCTGAACAAGCTGTCAGTCGCACTTCTGTTTCTTTCTCTGATAAGTCTTTACTTAAGCTTTACTCCGAAAAAACTTTCCGCGGAGAATGTCGCCTTAAAGCAGACATCAGAATTTATAAATACCATTGACATCAATGGAAGGGATATTTTTTACAACCATACCTTTATACCATTTTACAGTGACGATCATTACAGGACCGCAGCGAAAAGTTTTAAACGCCTTCTTATTGAAAATATCAAAACAGCAAAGAAAGGTGATATTGTGATCTGGGATTCACATTACAGTTACAGGCCGAAAGATCTGAAAAATGATGTCCAGCTTGAAACACTTAAGAGTGATTCAACCTACAAACTTCTTAAGAGCATAAATTCAAGTGACGGAAGATTTGGTTCGTTTGTTTTTGAAAAAGTAAATTAGAATGAGCAAAAAAGAAAAGTGTCTTGTTTACGGCGGCGGCGGATTTATAGGTTCTCATCTTTGTGAAGAGCTTCTCAGCAAAAATTACGATGTGACGATTTTTGATAAAACTAATTTTTCAAAAAAAAATATCGAGCACTTTATTGATGACGTAAATATTACCGAGGGTGATTTTAATAATGAAGTTGACATACGAAATTCCCTCAGGGACACTGATTATGTCTTTCATCTTGTGAGTTCGACGCTTCCGGCTGATTCAAACGAGAACCCCATTTATGATGTTGAGACCAACCTCATTTCTTCAATCAGGCTTTTTAAAGAGTGTGTATCCAAAAAAATAAAGAAGGTGATCTTTCTTTCCTCGGGAGGAACTGTCTATGGCATCCCCGGAAGTATCCCTATCATGGAAGATCATCCGTCAAATCCTATTTGCTCCTATGGTATCATTAAAAAAACCATTGAAGAATATTTGTACATGTTTGAAAAGATCTATGGGCTTGATTATATTGTCTTCAGGCTTTCCAACCCTTACGGAGAAAGACAAAATCCCAATGCATCTCAGGGAGTCATTCCGGTATTTATTAACAAAGCCATCAATAATGAAAAGATCATTATATGGGGAGACGGCCAGGTTGTCAGGGATTATATTTATATTAAGGATGCAGTAAAGGTAATTGCGGCTTCACTTGAGAAAAAAACAAAGGGAAGAATTTTTAATCTGAGTTCAGGTAAGGGATATTCTATTAATGATATCATAAGATTTATTAATGAAATATCAGGCAGAGAAACAACCGTCGAATATACCGGAGCAAGAAGTGCGGATGTGCCGGTAAATATTCTTGATAATGAACTTGCGAAAAAAACTTTCGGATTTGAACCGAAGACAAATATTAAAGAAGGGATGAAGCGCTTGTACAAATACTTACATGATCTTAATGAAAGATAAATCAGACATAACGCTTTCCGTTTTCTTTCCTGCCTATTATGATGAAAAAAATATTGACAAGGTCGTAGTGTCTGCAATAAAGGTATTGGATGAAATAAAGTTAAAGGACTATGAGATAATTATTATCGAGGACGGTAGTCCCGACAGGACAGGTGAAGTAGCCGATGAGCTTGCTGCGAAATACAGTAAGGTCAGAGTCATTCATCATAAAAAAAACATGGGATACGGCACGACGTTGAAGGACGGTTTTTTAAGCGCGAAGCTGGACTACGTATTTTATTCCGATGGTGACAATCAGTTTGATATGGAAGACCTGAAAAAATTTGTAGCGCTGCTTCCGTTCAGTGATATAGTGGTTGGATACAGAAAGCATAAACAGTATTCGCTTTACAGAAAATTTACATCGTTGTGTTACAACTATCTTTTACGTCTGCTGTTTGATATTCACTATTGGGATATTGACTGCGCATTCAAGATCTTCCCGACAAAATTATTTAAAGAAATAAATATAGATTCCGTTGATGCGTTCATCGATGCGGAAATAATGTTAAAGGCAAATGAGAAAGGTTATAGTGTAACCGAAATAGGTGTTAAACATCTTCCGAGAGTTGACGGAATATCAACAGGAGCAAGGCCGTCGGTGATAATCAAAACTATAAAGGAAATTTTCGAGTACAGAAAAATTCACAAACAGAATCTGAAGAAAAGGTAATAGAAATTATTTTTTTATACCTTTAACATAGTACTGCCCGCCGAAAGGGATCCATCCCAAAAATTTTTCCACAGGTCTTAAAAAACTTAATGCTGAAGGAAAGAAAAGAGTATATTTTTTTTTACTGACCTCAAAGCCATCATTTTCCATTAACTGCCTGGTTTCATTCATTCTTAACAAAACAGCATCTTTGTCCCAAACACACTCTCTTACAATTTTTTGTGTGACAGGATTATGCGGATTGTGCTCAAATATATAAAGCTCCCCGTCCTTTTTTAAAAGCTGCCGGATCTGTTTTATAGAGTTCTTACGAAGCTCCGGTGCAATGTGATGGAAGACACATGAAACAAAAATAAGATCATACTTTTCTTTCCTTTCAGCTAAAGTTTCATCATTTATCAGGAAGAAATTAACCCCGCTGTTTCTTATTGAAGCTATCTCCATACTTTTTTGAGAAATATCACAGCCGTGTATGCTTGAGGAGAGAAAATATTTTTTAAAGAAGCCAAGGTTCAATCCGATCCCGCAGCCGTATTCGAGAATATTCTTCAGATCCTTTGAGGAAGTTTCTTTTACTGTACGAACTTTGTACTCCGCGAAGTAACCGCTTTCCTCACCAAAGAACTGCAGGTCCTTATCTAATGTATCCTTATAAGCTTCTGCATATTCATCAAAATCAATTTTTTCCGTGGTCGTCAATTTGTCAGATGATTTATTTGTCAAAATTCATGAACTTCAGTCTCATAGAATTACCTATCACCGTGATCACATCACTAAATGCCATGACCATTGCCGCGACGATGGGACTGATAATGAAACCGAACGGAGCAAATACACCCGCTGCAAAAGGTATAGCGATTATATTGTAGAAAAATGCCCAGAAGAAATTTTGCCTGATCACAGAGACTGTCTTGCCCGATATACGGATAGACCTCAAAATATTTTTCAGATCGTCCTTCACAAGAATTACATCAGCGGATTCAATTGCGATGTCCTGTCCGGTACCTATCGCGATCCCTACGTTCGCTTTTGCAAGTGATGGCGCATCGTTTATTCCGTCCCCGATCATCGCGACGTTTTTATTCTCGGACTGAAGCTTTGAAATTATTTTCTCCTTTTCTTCAGGAAGTGTCTTATAAGAATAGTTTTTTATGCCGAGATCCTTTGCTGTTCTCTTAGCAGCTATTTCATTGTCGCCTGAGATCATGAAGATCTCCATTCCCATTGCTCTCAGGTCTTTCAATACCTCAGATGAACTTTCTTTGATCTTATCTTCAAGCTCAATGACTCCTTCAACTTTATTATTTATACTGACAAACAAATTATTCCTGCTCGATTCAAAAAGATTATCAGGGAAGGCAATGTTCCTGTTTCTGATAAAGTTTTCATTTCCTATTGCAACAGATCTGTTGTTAACCAGTGCCGTTATTCCGAAACCTGCCTCGTTTGAAAAATCCTTTACATCTTTTTCAAACCTGATATTATGATCTATTCCATAATTTACGATCGATTTTGCGATAGGATGGTTCGAATATTTCTCCGCAGAGGACGCATACCCGATCAGTTCATCCTTAGACATCTTATCCAGCACATAAATATTTTTTACTTTCATCTCACCCGTAGTAAGCGTTCCTGTCTTATCGAAACAGATCGTATCGATCTTCATTAAATTTTCGATCGCGTCAACATTATTAAACAATATTCCGTTTTCCGCAGCTCTCCCGACACCGATAATGATCGCGATAGGAGAGGCGAGTCCCAGCGCGCAAGGGCACGCGATTATCAATACCGACACCGCGAATAAAAGTGAGCGGTCAAACTTTGCATCAGCAATAAAATACCAGATGAGAAATGTCGCTATGGAAATTAAAATTACAACCGGAACAAACACAGCCGAGATCCTGTCGGCTAACTTCTGTATCTTAGGTTTATTATTAGACGCGTCTTTAACAAGCGTGATTATTTTTGAAAGCATTGTGTCCTTTCCGACCCTTTCCGCCTTCAGTTTCACAAAACCATTCTTTAAAATTGTACCACTCATAAGGAAATCACCTGTATGTTTCTCAACAGGAAGACTTTCTCCCGTCATCGCGCTTTCATCAACGACGCAAAATCCTTCAGTGATAGTTCCGTCTACAGGAATTTTATCGCCGGTTTTAACAAGGACTATATCATTGAGCTTAACTTTCTTATAGGGGATGAAAAACTCATTCCCGTCTCTGATCACATTCACAATTTTAGACTGCAGTTCTTTCAGTTTCTTTATAGAGGTTTGAGTCTTTGATTTCAATAATGCTTCAAGATAATTTCCGATCAGTAAAAATGTGATTATCATTGCGGCGGTCTCATAATACACCTCTTTGGAATCCGCGAGTGCTGTAATGCCGAGAGCAAAAATTATATTCGCGGTTATTACTATGCTGTAAACAAATGAAGACAGACTCCCGAGTGATATGAGAGTATTCATATCCGAAGTTTTATTCTTCAGTGAAGTATATGCGCCTTTAAGAAATTTATCGCCGCACCAGAAGATCACAGCCGAAGTAAAAATAAATAATAATAGAAGCGAAATGTTTACCGGGATCTGAATGATATTAAGAACGGGAATATGTTCCCGCATGCTTAATCCCATTATAAGTACGGAAAGAATTACTGAAGTAATTATCCTGACTTTCTGCCCTCTGAGATTTTGTTTCCTGAGCTGCTCGGCTTCGAATTCTTCATCCTCGCTGGAAATATCATAGCCCAGATTCTTTATACTTTTTCTGATTACTTCTCTTGAAGTTAATTCAGGATTGTAAGTTACTTCTCCGCTTTCAGATGCATAATTAATGTCTGCATTTGATATGCCGTTTGATTTTTCAAGATAGGTCTTAATGCTTTTCGCGCATGAAGTGCAATCCATGCCGATTACGTCAAATTCAAAAACCTCAAGGTCCTTATGCTCTGTGGCCTTATGCTTTTTAGTTAAAATATTTCCCGATACGTTATCCTGATTTTCCATTTATCAGATGTTAAGAATTTTATCCGCAGTTCTTGCTGCTCTTGTATTTTGGAGAACATCATGCACTCTTAAAATGTTTGCGCCGTTCATTATGCCGATCGTATTTGCCGCTATAGTCGCATCAAGCCTTTCATTTACCGGCGTCGGAAAAATCTTACTGAGAAAACTTTTACGTGAGATTCCTAAAAGCAACGGGCAATTAAGACTCTTGAACTCCTTTAAATTTCTTATCAGCTCTAAATTATGTTCAAGTGTTTTTCCAAACCCTATTCCAACATCCCCGATAATTTGTTCAATGCCGTTTTCTTTTGCAATTCCAATAGATGCCTCAAGATATTCATAAACTTCTTTTACGACATTATCATAAACAGGATTCTCCTGCATTTTTTTTGGTGTTCCTTTAATATGCATCAATATACAACTTGCCTTGTACTTGCCTGTAATGCCTGCAATCTTTTGATCAAAACGAAAACCACTGATGTCATTTACAATTGACGCGCCTGCTTTGATCGCTTCTTCAGCCACTTCACTTTTGTAAGTGTCAATTGAAAGAGGAATATTGATTTTCTTTTTTAATTCCGAAATGACCGGGACAACTCTTTCAAGCTCTTCATCAATACTTATGCTCTCCGAACCCGGTCGTGTTGATTCACCGCCTACATCAATAAAATCAGCCCCGTCCTGTTCCATCCTGACCGCGTCCTGTATGACAATGTCTAACTTTAATTTATCATCAAAATATGTTCCCCCATCCGAAAAGGAATCCGGAGTAATATTCAAAACTCCCATTATGAAAGTACGCTCAGTAAAATCGTAAGTAAGATTATCAAACTTGTACTTCAACGGGGCACCGGGTTATAAAGTTATAAAGTTATAAAGTTATAAAGTTTATAACTTCGGCAATTTTCCTTGACTTAACTAAAGTTTTTTTATAAAATTAGATAACATTCTGGATATGCAAAGTGATAACTCCAACAGATTGTTGTATTGAACATTATCAATGTACTCAATATCTTTTGCCAAATGTAGCATTGTTCTAACTTCACCCGCACTGCCTTTAGCAATGAATAGAAATTGCTTGAATTCCTTATTGCTTTTTCGTTCATATCCTTCAGCTATATTATTCATTACGGAAACACTTGCTTTTTGTATCTGATTTTTAAAAGAATAGTCCTTATTATCTTTAAATGATTTGTAGACTTCCAAAGTCAAAGTTTTTGACTTTTGCCATGCAATAATATCTTCAAATTTTTCTATTGTCATAAATTCCAGTTTCATTTCTATTTTTCATCACATTCAACATAATAAATATAAAACTTATTACAAACTGTGAAACCGCTAATCTGTGAAATCTTTATAACTTTACATCTTTGCAACTTTGCAACTTTACAAATTTAAAACCTTACAACTTTACAACTTTAAAACTTTATAACTTTATAACTCATTAAGATACTTCCGCTCCTGCATCTATCTCTCCATCTATAGTAACGATCTTCAACTCTCCGTTCTGCTTTGCGGCGAGGAGCATTCCCTCAGAATCAATACCCATTAGCTTAGATGGCTTAAGGTTATCAACTACGACGATCAGCTTTCCGATCAGGTCCTCGGGTTTATAATGCTCCGATATTCCCGAAACGATCTGCTTCTCAACCTCACCAACTTTTAATTTCAATTTCAAAAGCTTCTTACTTTTCGGAACGATCTCACATTCAAGCACTTTCGCGACTTTCAGATTTACTTTTTTAAAATCATCGAGGCTGATAACATTCTTCATAGTCTTATCTTCAGAAACCTCCGCTAGTTTTTTGTCATTTTCTATTTCGGCATTGATCTGAGCATCTTCAATCTGCGGGAAGAGGATCTCATTCTCACCTAGCTCAGAACCTTCTTTCAAAATAGTATCACCGATCCTGTTCCATTTAAGGTTTGACCTGTCTTCGTTCAATATTTTCAGGATCTTCTCTGAAGTAAACGGGAGAAAAGGATTAATAAGAATTGCGATCGAATGACAGATCTGAATGCACGTGTTTATTACAGCAGCGCATTTGTCTTTGTCATCTTTGTAAAGTTTCCAGGGTTCGGTGTCATTAAAATATTTATTCGCCGCTCTGATACAGTTCATTGTCTCAACAAGCGCGTCTTTGAATTTGAAATTATCATAATAACCGGCTAAAAGCTCTGACTGTTCTTTTAGATAATTCAGGATCGCATTATCTGCTTCTGTTAACTCTTTAACAGGAGGCACTCTGTTGTCAAATTTTGTTTTCGCGAATACGATCGTCCTGTTAATAAAATTTCCAAGTATCGCAGCGAGTTCATTATTATTTTTCACCTGCAGATCCTTCCATGTAAATTCGGAGTCTTTGT
>JBDTLQ010000114.1:0-8749 GCA_039934715.1 Ignavibacteria bacterium
ATTTTCTTTTTTCTTAACAGATTGTTTCCGGAAGGCATTGCTCTTATAATTGCATTCGGATCAATAATAATACTTAGTATTATTTTTTCACAAAGATTAAAAATTTTTTATAACAGGATAGAAAAAAGATTTTTACAAAATCTCAACGCGAGAGAGGACGGAAAGCCTCAGAGCCATGTCGCGGAGCATCTTCCGTGGGATACGCACATTGCTGAATTTGAAGTACAGGCTGAATCGGAGCTTGCAGGAAAAAAATTAATGGACCTGGAGCTGAGAGAAAAGTTCGGGATCAATATCGCCAGGATAGAACGGGGGCGCGTCAAAATAAATGTTCCATCACGCGATAAAAGATTATTTCCGCATGATGTGATAAGTGTGATCGGGACGGATGAAGAGCTGGACAAATTCAGACACAAATATTTTGTAACAGCCGCGAATGAAATTGATGAAGAACATTATAATGAAGTGACTCTGCATCAATTCAAAATAGAAAAACATTCAACACTGGTAGGGAAGACCATCCAGGAATCAATCATACACCAGAATATGCTTGGGCTCGTGATTGGTATAGAAAGAGGAAGCGACAGGATCCTTAATCCCAAATCTACAGTAACGTTTCATCCCGGGGATCTTGTATGGATAGCGGGAGAAGACAACATATTATCAAAGATCAACAAAGTAGAAGATCATACAAAGTAACGGAAGATCAGGGACTTTCAGAAATTCTTTACGAAACAAGTGAGAATACAAATTCGTCAAACTAAGAACTTATTAAATTGCGTCTATGCATAAAAAATTACTGCTTAGAATCATAATTTTATTATTTCTCCCCGCATTTAATATTTTTTCTCAAGAGGAAGCTGATTCTTCCAAATCTACTTTTACTCCGAATATAAGACCCGAACTCAATGTTCCAAAACTTAAACCCGGCAAGATGACAATTGACGGACAGCTTGATGAGGCTGTCTGGAATGAAGCAGGTCTTGCAAATAATTTTACCGAGATCGGACCCGGAGATAATATCAAACCTGAAGTTGAAACCGAAGTGCGGATCTTTTATGACGACGAAAATATTTATTTCGGCTATACCTGTTATGAAAACGACATGTCAAGCATCAGGTCGTCGATGTCCGATCGCGACAGAATGTACAGCGATGACTGGGTAGGACCTTTCATCAATACTTACGGAGATCTGAAATCAGCTTTCGAAGCGTATGTAAATCCGAAGGGAATACAGGGTGATCTGTTCTGGACAACCGACACCGAAGATGAAAATTTTGATTTCATTTATGAATCTGAAGCTAAAATTTATTCCGACAAATGGACGGCGGAAATTAAGATCCCTTTTAAGAGTCTGAGATTTCCCGATAAGAAGGAACAGGTCTGGAGAATTCATTTACTAAGAAACAGGCCGAGAGGAGAAAGGCAAAGAATTTACTGGGCATCGGTTTCAAGAGATGATCCTTCGTTTTTAGGACAATCAGGATTTTTAAAAGGAATAAAAGACATAAAGCGGGGAAAAGACATTCAGTTTCTTCCTTATGTACTGGGAACACATAATACTACTCTTGAAGATCTTTCAAGCCCTGATTCAAAATTCAAAGCCGGCAATCTTAAGGGTGAGCTGGGATTCAGCACAAAGTACGGGCTGAGCTCCACACTGACTTTGGATGGTACTTACAATCCCGACTTCAGCCAGGTAGAGGCTGACGCGCCGCAGATAAACATTAATTCTCCGTTTGCATTGTTCTATCCCGAGAAAAGACCATTCTTTCTTGAAGGTGTTGATAATTTCGCAACTCCGATAAATGTTTCTTATACGCGGTCAATTAATAATCCAATATTCGCTCTAAAGCTTACAGGAAAAATAAAAAAACTCAATGTTGGATTGATCTCAGCTTATGATGAGGACACTCCTTTCATTTTACCTCTTACCGAAAGAAGTTTTTTTCTGTCAAGTAATAAAAATTCTCTTTCAAATATTCTGAGTTTGAAGTATGATCTTGGCGGCGAAAGTTTTTTAGGAGCAATAATTTCCGACCGGGAAGAAAGTGCTGACAGTTCAAGGGCATTTGGGTTCAGCGGATTCAACAGGAATTTTGGACTGGACGGAAAATTTAATTTTTCATCTTACTATTATCTTACATTCCAGGTCCTGCAAAATAATACCAAAGAAATAAATGATACCAATTTCAATTATAATAGTTTAAAGGATTACAGGTTTGATAATAATAAATACACGGCTCTTTATGACGGGGAAAGTTTCAGCGGAACTAATGTGTTTGCTTCATTCAACAGGAGTGCAAGAGGCTGGAGCTTTATCAACGAATATTTTTATCAGCCGCCGACTGTAAGAAGGGATAACGGGTTTATCGAAAGAAATAATTTTCACAACCTGTTTGTGATGCACGAATACAATTTTTATCCCGAGACAAAAATTTTCCGGAGGATCGATCCGGAAGTACATACAAACTTTCGATATGATACTGACGGCAGGATCAAAGAACAGTATGTTGATCTTAATCTGGTTACCGACTGGGCAAACGGGATATATTCATCGGCAGGTTATTATGTTTTGAATAATGAAAACTACGGCGGGATCTTTCACAAAAATGTAAACCGCTGGCATTTTGATGTAGAGGCAAGTAACCTCAGCAAATTTATTACCGGTGGATTTTATTATGAATTCGGAAAATACATCGTCAGATTTCAGAGCCCCGCTTATGTTGGATTCGGACATTCACTGGATGTATGGGCAACGTTCAAACCATTTGACAGGCTGAGAGATGATCTGAGTTACAGTTACTCAGAGCTTTCCAAAACCCGTGGAGGAGAGAAGCTTTATGCAGGATATGTCGTAAGTAATAAGATCTCATATCAGTTCAATAAAAATTTTTTTCTGAGAGTTCTTCTTCAGTATGATCTTTTCAATCACGTATTCAGTATAGATCCTCTGATGAGTTACAAATGGAATCCTTACACAATCTTATTTCTTGGCGCTTCAAGTGATGTCAACGAGCTCACCAACTCAACCGGTATCTCGCATTACTATGAAACTGACAGGCAGATATTTCTGAAGTTCCAATATCTTTGGGCTCTATGAGTTTTGTATTTAACTACAACTCTATTCAATCCAGGTTCAATCCTACATTTGCCCAATAATAATAATTGCAATTAAGGATTAGGATTTCTAATTTGACTTAAATTAATAAAAAAATTTAATGATGAAAGTATTTATGAAAAATAAATCAAAATTTCTGCGTTCCTTCATAGTACTGATACTAATCTCAGGCGCTCTGACAGGCAGCGATTGTGAAAAGTCACTTGTCAATAACGGCAGTGTGCCGTCGGAGATGGTGGGTACATGGATCCTTGTCGAACAGACCGGAGCATTGCAGGATATTTGCGCTGAAGAAAACGCAGACCTCCAGTCAAGCGGAGTCGCGCTGCTTACGTGTCCCGGCGGGAGCACCATATCACGTGACTTCACTGTATCGAATAATGTCCTCACTTATACACAGTCCTCTGTCGCATATGAGTACGAGTTCACCAATGAAAATCAGAACCTGACTCTGTACGGGCAAAATGTTTCCAGAAATCTTAAATATGAAAGATCGGTCACCGATCAAAGACCTTCAGGCGGTAAGGAAAATGCCGGATTTAATAACTCATCTGAATTAAGGAGATAATAATTTGAAATACATATTTAGTCTTTCGTTAGTTGTGATATTTATCTGGACAATGACTGGTACTTCCACTAAAAATGAAAATGCTCAGATAAATTCAGCAAATAATAACAGCACATCATTCACTTTTAAAAAAATACCGGAAATAATTTCAGAGAAAAGATCTTCTTCGGAATTTAACCATGTAAATCTATTCAGCTTTACATCGAATGCAAACGAGAATGATAATAATACAACATTCGTCAGTAAGGCGTCGTTAATGACAATATCAAAACAGGATCTGAAAAATGCACTGGACAGCAAAGCTGAAAATATTTTATTCAGCATCCCGCTTTCAGGAAGTGAACAGATCGAGCTTGAGCTGACACGTTCGTTTCCATTATCAGAGGATTTTAAATTAACGGAAAAGAACGGCGTATCAAACAAGAAAGCAGATTACACACAGGGACTTCATTATAAAGGTATTATAAAAGGAAAGAACAATTCGATCGCGTCTGTAAGTATTTTTAAAAATTTTGTCATGGGAATAATTTCGGATGAGTCGGGTAATTACGTTCTCGGGTCGGTAAAAAATCCCGATAATAGCTATTCCGGCAATTACATTTTTTATAATGATGCTGATCTTAAAGTAAAGAATAATTTCAAATGCGGTGTTGAAGATCAGGAAGATAAATTCACAAGAGCTCTCGATAAGTCTCTGAGTAATCTTTCCGGAAATGAAAATCTCGATAATCCTGCTGCACGTCTTCCGGTAAAAATTTATTTTGAAGCTGATTATCAGATGTATGTAGATGCTTCAAACAATATTGATAATGTTGCCGCATTCATTGAAGGCATGTTCAATTCAGTTCAGACGATTTATCAGAATGAAGGAATACCATTTGTTATTTCCGGTATCGGGGTATGGACAGGTCCCGATCCTTACAGAAATCTTGATGATCCATACCAGATACTATTAAATTTCGGGGAAGCAAGCCGGGATGATTTCGAGGGGAATCTCGCTCACCTGATCTCCACACGCAGCGCCGGACTTGGCGGCATTGCATGGATAAGAGTGATGTGCGCTGAATACAATCCGCAGGATTCAGCCGGAAGATTCGCGTTCAGCAACATTGATCCGAATTACAATAACTTTCCTACATACTCATGGACTGTAAATGTGATTACGCATGAAATGGGACACAGCATTGGCTCAAGACACACGCATGCATGCTGGTGGCCGGCAGGTCCGGGCGGCGCAATACGGGCAATCGATTCGTGTTATACAAATGAACTTTGTTCATTCCCGACACGACCAAGGGTTGGAACAATAATGAGTTACTGTCATCTTTGGACGATCGCGCAGGGCGGCGGTGTAAATCTTTCTTTAGGATTCGGACAGCTTCCCGGAGACACAATAAGGTTAAGATACAGCCAGGCAGCTTGTCTGGATCAGGCTTTGAATTCTTCTGAGAGACCAAGTACTTTTGATCTCGCGCAGAATTTTCCAAACCCATATAACCCTACAACTATCATAAGGTTTGCTTTACCGGATGAATCAATTGTAAATCTTAAAGTCTATGACATCAACGGAAGACTTGTCGCAGATCTGTTGCAGGATAAATTTTATACTCCGGGATTTTATGATTATGAATTTAATTCATCACGGTACGGGCTGTCAAGCGGAATTTATTTTTACAGGATCGAAACAACAGGATTTGCCGAGACAAAAAGAATGGTACTAATCAAATAGGGACAAATGTCCTGATAGTAAATAGAAATCAAAATCAAATCATGATCAAAACCCTTTCAGTGTTATTTGTTACAATGTTTCTTGCGGCGGTCACCGGCTGCGGTTCAAGCTATGAGGAATCGGCATTTACCTTTGGAAAAGGTGAGTATAAATTCACAATGTATGACAGTACCGGAAAAAAACTGGCGGACGGTACACTGAATGTGAAATCCAAAACCTCAAACAATGTTTCCGGAGATTATGAATTCGCGAACATTTACCAAAAAGATTTCACCGGACTAAGCTCCATGAGTGGTAACTTTGAAGGAAATATCAATCCCGTTGAAAAGAAGGTCTTCATCAATACAAACCCGAGGATAGCTGACAGCAATGTATTCTGGAACATGAAAATAAATAAAAGCTCACTTTCAGGAGAATGGACTTATTCAATGTTCAGAGGTACAGGAAATAAAGGAAAAATAAAAATCACAAAGCAATAATATTTCTGTGAAATAAATAAAATTAACTTTAGATTTTTTTTCTAACATTATAAACATAAAAGATATGAAAAGTAAAATTCCGGTATTCTTTTGTTGTGCATCACTTTTCATTTTGTTTTTATTTAGCAATAACGCGTCAGCCTATCCAAGATTTGCTGCTTATACCGGCGATAAATGTGCTGACTGTCATGTTGATCCCAGTGGTGGCACTATGAGACACGGCGGTGGAATTGAGTACGCCAAGAACAATCTCGCAATGGATCTTTTTAAAAAGCTTGCGGGCAAGACGCAATTCTCCCCAAAGATCACCAAGTCAATTTCAGTTGGAGGAGATGTGAGGGTCGCGCAGGTTGATGATGAAGTGCCGGGAGCGTCCAACTTCAATAATTTTCTCGCGATGCAGGGTGATCTTTATGTCAATGCGAAGTTAAACGATATCTTAAATGTTTTCATAACTTCAGGAATACAGATACCCAGAATAGATACAAAGTATGAGGTTTATGGAATGATCGGTCATCTCCCGGCAAATTTATATCTTAAGATAGGAAGATATAAACCAAATTACGGATTAAGAATCGTGGAGCACCGCGCTTACCAAAGAAGGATATTGCTTAACAGTCCATATGAAGTTAATACAGGTTTTGAGGTCGGTGTTTCCCCGGGACTGCTGAATTTAAATTTCGGAATATATAATCCGATGAACACAGCTTTTCTGACCACCGATCCTCACAAGATGTTTGTAGCTTCTACGGATTTTAATTTTGGTTTTAATGACAATAAATTTAATGTGAACGTGGGAGCTTCGTTTTTTAATAACCCTTATAATACGAGTGATTCCATCGGATTGGCAATCATTACAGCCAATAAAAAAGCCTGGGGTGGTTTTACCCGTATAGGAATAATGAGGCGGGTCGCGATATTAGGTGAAATTGATTTGGAAGAGAATAAGTCTGACGGACCTTTAAGGAGAAGTCTGTATGGATTTGCCGAACTTGATGTGATTGTGATAAGAGGTTTTGAAATACGCGGTCAATACGAATTATATGACCGCAACCGCGACATTGAAAATGATAAGGTCACAAGGATAAGCAGCGGCGTGGCGTTTTTTCCGTTCTTCGGATTTGAAACAGAGATCATGGTACGCTTTCCGAAAGAAGATCCGGAAGTTAAGGATAATGAATATCAATGGAATTTTCATTTTTACTTCTGATATCCCAAACTCCGTTCATTAGTTATTCACATGAAATTTAAGAGCTCCGGGAAAATATTCCCGGGGTCTTTTATAGAATAAATTATTGACTATAAATACAATATTGAATTTCGTTAAGTTACAATGAAAGGAAATTAAGACTTCAAATTTTTTCTCACCCCAAAAAAAGACACACTTAGCTTTAAGATCCAAGAAATTTATAGGTAAGACCCAACCCTCGTTAAATATATACCGGCAGGATCTTTTAAGCCAAGATCTCTTTCGCGGCTTTGTACGTTCCACAGTAAGCATCGACTGTATGCGAGATCGGTTTTGAATATCCCCCGCCCAGTCCGATCGAAACACTTATATTTTTTTTTCTGCATTCCGAAAATATAATTCTGTCTCTTTCAAGCAAACCTTCTTTAGTAAGTGAAAGTCTTCCAAGCGTATCCTCTTTCAGTCCATCAACACCGGCGAGATAAAGAACTATTGACGGATCATGTCTGAATATTTTCGCCAGATTTATTTTTAATTTTTCCAGATATTCATCATCTTCCATGCCGTCATCAAGAGCGACATCGATCGTAGCGGATATTTTTTTAAAAGGATAATTTTTTTTGCCGAACATATCCAGAATGAAGACATTCTCATTGCCGGCAAGGATCGCAGCAGTTCCGTTTCCCTGATGTACGTCAAGGTCAATAATTACAATACGCTTTCCGGAATCATTTGTCAGAAGAAATTTTGAAACAACAGCAAAATCATTATAGACACAATATCCCTCGCTATGATCCGCGAAAGCATGATGTGTTCCCCCGGCTAAATTGCCTGCCACTCCATTCAACATGGCTTCCTCTGCAGATCGGATAGCTCCCCCGACAGAGGCGAGCGATCTTAGATGAAGTTCATAGCTCCATGGGAATCCGAGCATTCGTATCATACTTTTGTCAATGGTTCCCTTTTCGAAAGATGTATAATATTCGGGAGTATGCGCGAGAAGTATTTGTTCCTTTTCAGCGGGCTTTGATTCGATCAGTTCAACTTCACTCAGAATATTTTCGCTGATGAGCTGCTCTCTTAACAATCTGTATTTTTCAAGAGGAAACCTGTGATGATCAGGGAGCGGGAAGATATATTTATCGGAATAAAAAACTTTCAAGTTTCCAAAGCAGAATTGATCTGAATTTCAGACATCAGTGTTTTTTGAATCGGGCATCTTTCCGCGATGCTTAGCAGAGTATCTTTTTGTTCTTCTGTAAGATCACCTTCAAGACCTATAAGAATATCAATGCTGTCGATCTTTCCCGTCGTTGCTTCACAATTTGCACAATCTTCGGCATGGATCTTCTTCTGGCTAAGTTTTATGGTAATTTCTTCAAGAGGAATATTTTTTCGCTTTGCGTACATCCTTATAGTCATCGCCTTGCATGAGCCGAGAGCACTCAGCAGAAGATCATAAGGTGTGGGACCTGTATCAGTTCCTCCGAAACTCTCAGGCTCATCGGAGTTCCAGGTATGGCCGGCTGAGTAAATGCTTGACGTGTAGCCTTCACTGTTCTTTACAATAATTTCCTGCTGACCCATATTGTTATAATTTATTTGAAGCAAGATATTCTTTATGAAATTTAAATGAAAGTTCTTTTATGTATTAAAACAATAA
>JBDTLQ010000115.1:0-8710 GCA_039934715.1 Ignavibacteria bacterium
ATACAGACAACAGCGGTATACCTCATGGAAATGGAAATGCTGAATATAAAATTTATAAATTAACCTATGACCAAAATGATTCGGAGAGAATAAATTGGCCGAATGTTTTGCTTGGAAATTCAGACCAAGGTGCACCGGTTTATTTTGATTCTTTAACAATGATATTAAAACCAATTGATTATGGAAATCAAACTATGTTTTATTCCTATACTGACAGCTATCCTGAATCCCATACTCAATATTCAGGATCAACTGCTCCGTTAAAGGCAGACATCAAACAAATTAACTGGTCTTATAATCAGCCGGAAGAATTAAAGAATATTATTTATCAGGAATACAGGATTATTAACAGAAGTAATAATGTCTGGACAAATGCTTATATAAATTTGTACAGTGATCATGATCTTGGAGATGGATCCGATGATAAAGCCGGTGTGGATACAAATGTTGATCTGACATTTACATACAATGCAACCAATCAGGATGGGATTTATGGTTCAGCTCCGCCTGCTGCCGGTTTTGTTGTTATAAGATCACCATTGATCTTCACCGCAAATAACAATGACACAGTTTTTTATTATGAAGGAAAAAGGAAAAGATATAAAATTGGATATAAGGAAACTAAACTTGGTTCTTCAGTAGTACTGAATGAGGATTTTCACATGCCCGCAACTTATATACAAAATTATAATGCAATAAGAGGATTAACAAATACCGGACAACAATATATAAATCCTGTTACAAACCTCATTACAAGGTTTGTTTATTCCGGAAATCCTGTAACAAGCACCGGCTGGTTATGTCCTGGATCAGATGATAGAAGATTTTATCAGGGCTTCGGTCCGTTAAATATGAATCCCGGTGATACGCAGGTAATTGTTATTGCGCAGGTGATTGCAAGAGGTTCGAGTAACATTAACAGCATTACAAAGTTAAGAGAAACATCACAGATAGCCAAGAATTTTTATAATGATTGTTTTTCAAGTGTAGTGATAGGAATAAATAATACTTCAAGCATTGTCCCCGAAGATTTTATCTTGAATCAGAACTTTCCAAATCCCTTTAATCCTTCGACTGAAATAAAATATGAAATGCGGGCTCCGAACTTTGTATCATTGATAATTTTCGATGTGACAGGTAAAGAAGTAGCGAAGTTAGTTAATGAAAAACAAATTGCAGGTGAATATACAGTAAGATTTGACGGAAGTAATTTACCGAGCGGGATTTATTTTTATAAGATCATCGTAGGCAAAAATGTTGCATCTAAAAAAATGATGCTGATAAAGTAAGACACAGATCCCTGATCTCAATAACTATTTGTAGAAAATTATATTAAGTATGAAAATTTTAACTGTAATTTTTTTACTGTCAATTCTTTCAAATCATTCTATTTCCCAGCCGGTATGGAATTATCTGAACAGCGGGACCACAAATCATTTAAATCGGATATACACAAAATCCAATGTAGCCGGACAATCACTATTAATTGTAGGTGATAATGGGACTATATTAAGAAGTAATTTCACTGGACTCATCTGGGAAACTATTAACAGTAATACATCTTCTGATTTAAGATCCATAGAAATTGATGCTAATGATAAGGGTTATGCGGTGGGATCCAATGGAACAATTATAAAAACAATTGATGGAGGGAGCAGCTGGGCACCCATGCAGAGTAATACTTTAAATAATATAAATGAGATCAGAATATTAAATGATTCAACTTCAATTGCTGTCGGTGATAATGGAACATTCTTAATATTAGTCGACGACTTATGGATAACTTCACAAATCGATACTACTGATCTTAATTCCTTTTCATATAGTTACTTATCTCCTAACAGAATGACAGTTGTAGGAGACTATGGAACAATTTTGCAAACTACAAACAGTGGTACGAATTGGAGTCATTTGAATAGTAACACCGTCAATAATCTTAATCACATTTCGATGTCAGATAATTTTGTTATCGGTAACAACGGAACAGCGTTGCAGGTTAACGGTTCATCAGTTAATGTAATCAATACAGGCACTCTGAATAATTTGTACGGTAAATCTCCGCCCGGTTATTTAAATTTGATCTGCGGTGCTGACGGGACTGTTATCAAAGACTGGGGATTGCTAAATACAAACTTTAATTGGAAATTGAATTCTATTATTCAGACAAGATATGATAATTGTTTTATTACCGGAGATGATGGAATAATATTATACACCAATACTTTAAATGTCACACCAAAAGCAAAACAACTCAATTCCAATTATATAAGTACATGGTTCACTAATGACGGATCGTTTAACAGAAATCCCTCTTCGTTTAATGCAGGATTCGAATGGCCTAAAGGAGAAAACAAATTTGCGAGATATGCTTCGGGTCCGCTTCTCGGTGCAATTGTGAATGGAGATACTTTGGTAACAGTTTGTCTGTACGGCTCAGAATATTTGCCCGGTTATACAGACGGAGGCATTCCTCATGGAAATGGAAATGCTGAATATAAAATTTATAAATTGACTTATAATCAAATCGATTCAGAGAGATTAAAATGGCCGAATGTATTGCTGGGAAATTCAGATCAGGGAGCGCCGGTTTATTTTGATTCATCGACAATGACGTTAAAGCCGGTTGACTATGGAAATCAGACTATGTTCTACTCTTTTACTGACAGTTATCCCGAATCCCATAACCAGTATTCCGGAGAGACATCTCCATTAAAAGCGGATATTAAACAGATCAACTGGTCTTTTAATCAACCTGAAGAATTAAAAAATATAATTTATCAGGAATACAGGATCATAAACAGAAGCAGTGATGTCTGGACGAATGCTTATATAAATTTATTTACTGACGATGATATTGGATTCAGTTCTTCTGATGAAAAAACGGGTGTAGATACCAGTATCAGTTTATCTTATACCTATAATGGTGTCAATGAAGATTATACTTATGGCTTCGCACCGCCAGCTGTCGGCTTTGTTGTCATCAGATCACCCGTTTTTTTTACAGGAAATATTAGCGACACAGTTTTTTATTGTGAAGGCAAAAGAAAAAAAATCAGAACCGGTTACAAAGAAACTGGACTTGGCTCAACTGTATCATACAGAGATGATGGGCTCTTGCCTCGTAACTATGCAGAAAATTATCATGCTATCAGAGGACTTCAAAATAATGGCACTCAATACATTAACCCGGTTACGGGACTACCAACCAAATTTGTCTATTCAGGAGATCCGGTCACAGGAACAGGATGGATCAATCCGGGAAATAATGATGTGAGGTTTTATCAGGGCTTTGGTCCATTGAATATGAATCCCGGTGATACGCAGGTAATTGTCATTGCGCAGGTGATTGCAAGAGGTTCGAGTAACATTAACAGCATTACAAAGTTAAGAGAAACATCACAGATAGCCAAGAATTTTTATAATGATTGTTTTTCAAGTGTAGTGATAGGAATAAATAATACTTCAAGCATTGTCCCCGAAGATTTTATCTTGAATCAGAACTTTCCAAATCCCTTTAATCCTTCGACTGAAATAAAATATGAAATGCGGGCTCCGAACTTTGTATCATTGATAATTTTCGATGTGACAGGTAAAGAAGTAGCGAAGTTAGTTAATGAAAAACAAATTGCAGGTGAATATACAGTAAGATTTGACGGAAGTAATTTACCGAGCGGGATTTATTTTTATAAGATCATCGTAGGCAAAAATGTTGCATCTAAAAAAATGATGCTGATAAAGTAAGAAATCTTATCTCTTAAACGGCTCGACCCTGTCATTGAAATCCGGCCTGTAATAATTTTCAGATTCAAACTCCTGTAGAAATCCGTTTTCAAGTTCAAACTCTTCCATCCAGTTCATTACTTTTTCATATTCCCTTTCGCGGATATTTCTTGAAAGCAGATCAACGGTCAGAGCTTTATGAACAGGATAATATTGCGACATCACAGACATGTTAATTTTATTGTCGAGACCGGAAATAAATTGCAATGTATCACGGCTTCCGGCGATGTCGTTGGGAAGTATGAGATGTCTTATCAGCAATCCCCTCTTCAATAAATTATTTTCAATGATAAGACCGCTTCCAACCTGTCTGTACATTTCTTTGATGGCCTCCCTTGAGTGATGAACATAATTTTTTATCTTTGAATATTTATAGCCGTATTCGTCTTCAGAATATTTAATATCAGGAAGGTAGATGTCAATTATGCCGTCAAGTAATTTTAATACTTCAACTGAGTCGTAAGAGTTGGTATTGTAAACCAGCGGAAGGTTTAAACCTTCCGCAGCGGCAATTTCAATTGCCCTCACTATCTGAGGAACGAAGTGCGTGGGTGATACGAACCCGATCGCGTTTGCATTTTTATTCTGAAGTTCGAGCATCATACCGGCAAGCCTTTCAATCGTTACTTCATTCTTTATTTCTGTTTTGTGATTTTGAGAGATCTCATAATTCTGGCAGTAGACACATCTAAGGTTGCAGTTGCCGAAAAAAATATTGCCCACACCGTTCTCATTTCCGGACTCTTTTGTCCCGACAAGTACAGGCTCTTCTCCGTAATGAATGCAATGAGAGGATACAACCGGCTTATATCCGGAGTAACACGCGGCGATCTCATTATTCAACCTGTTCACTTTACAATCCTTGGGACAAATATCGCAGCTTGCCAGCATTGCTTCAAGCAGCTCTGCTCTGACAGACAGCTCTCCGGAATTGTATAATTTTATGTATGACGGAACGAACATGTTATTCGAATTAATTTTTACGCATAAATTAATTTATAAAAATCCTATTATGAAAATTAATTTGTACTGCAAAATAAAGTAAATAAATGAAAACGAAAATTTTATTATTTATACTGATACTTATGTGCATTTTTTTCAATGAATCTTCGGGACAGGTTGAAAATGTTTCACTCGCAAATCCTGTGTATGATTTCCTGAAAGAGATGAGAGTGAAAAGGATCATCTCGGATTACTTTGATGACGATCCTTCGATGTCAAGATTTCAGGTCGCGGACAGATTAAAGGAAATGTTTCGTAAAAAAGGACAGTTGAGCAACACCGAGAAGAAGCTTCTTGACAAATACATGATAGAATTTATTCCGGAAGACATGAGCAGCAAAAATACTATGTCGCTTTTCGGTGGAAATATGAGAACATCAAACGGGTTCAAAGATTTTTTTTCAGATAAAGAAAAATATTTATTCGCGTATGAGAAGAAAAAGAATAATGTATTCATCAACGGCATCGGAGAATTGTATTATGTTAACGGTCTTAAGCCAAGCAAAAAAAGCAACGCGAAGATCTTTTACGGAGGATTCAGAATCAGAGGAAGTTTGTTTGGTCAGGTTGGCTACAATTTTTCTGTTGAAAAAGGAGGAGCTGTCGGAGACAGTGTATTGATAGAAAACGCATTCCCGCCCATCCGTTCAAATTTTAAATATGTAGAAAATATTGAGAACATAAAAAATTTTGATTTCGCTAACGGGTATCTGAAGTTTCGCTTCAACCCTGCTGAAGACATGGATATTTTTTTACAATTGGGAAGGGAGAAAATAAAGTATGGTCTCGGGTACAGCGACAGGCTGGTCCTATCAGGCAACTCACCCAACATGGATTTCATAAAATTCAATTTCAATTACGGGATCTTACATTACTCTTCGATCTTTGCTTCGACGGTCGGCGAGTTCAATAAGATAGTTGTGAATAATTATACAAAATATTTCATTGCGAACCGACTGAAGCTTTCATTCAAAGATGTTCTCGATGTAGGGATCGGTGAGAGCATCATAGCTTCAAGAGGATTCGAACTGGCATATCTGAATCCCGTTATATTCTATAAATTTGTCGAGCATTCTCTTCAGGACCGTGACAACGGCACAATTTTTTTTGATGTGCAGACACATTTCTTAAAAGATCTTGAACTACAGGGAACATTTTTTCTCGATGAAAATATTTTATCAAATCTATCCGATATGTCGAAACAATCCAACAAGTCAGCATACCAGCTTGGCCTGTTCTGGTACGAACCGGCCGGTATTAAAAATCTCGCAGTGATCTTTGAATACACAAAGATAAGGCCATATGTCTATACACACTATGATCCGAAAAATACCTACACTGCTTTTGGAGAGATCATCGGTAATCCGATCGGACCGAACGCTGATCAGCTGTTCACACGATTGAATTACAATCTCAATCAGAGAGTGAAACTTTCTCTTGAGTATAAGAGGATCAGAAAGGGAGAAAACATTTATGCGCCGGATGGAAGTCTTGCAGAAAATTTCGGTGGAAATGTTTATGATAAATACCGGGAAGGCATAGATTCACCTGAAGCATTCTTTCTCGATGGAATCAGGATCAATACTGATAATGTAAGATTTAACATTACATATGAGCCGGCGAAAAATTATATCTTTGATCTGAATTATGTATATGATATCAGCAAGAACCTGACCTATGGAAGTAAGAGTGATGCAAGCTACGCGTTTGCAAGATTTACACTTGGGTATTAATTAAAATTAATTAAACTAATTATACAAAACATTTATATTGATTTTTTTATTTGTAGAATTTAAGTTACTTAAGGAAATTTACTAATGGATAACAAGTTAAAAAATAAAACTTCATCTAAAGACAAAAAAATTTTAGACAGGAAGAAATTTATGTCCATGGAAATGGAGGACAGAAGAAAGATACTTCTCATGCAATCCGAAGAGCTTTTATCTCATTACAGTAACGATAAGGAATGGAGAGATTTCGATTCCTTTGATTTGAAAGATGAACAAGGAATTTTCTAAAAGAAAAGATATATGGATTGTTAATTTAGATCCAACAATTGGAGCTGAAATAAAAAAATCCAGACCGGCAGTAATAATAAGTTCCGATTCTATAGGTAAACTCCCTATCAAATTGATCTCCCCTATAACTAAATGGAAAACATACTTCGAAAAAAATCTATGGCATATAAAAATCGCTCCAAATGATAATAATGGATTATCCGAACTTTCTGCAGTTGATGTATTGCAAACCCGATGTGTTGATGTTCAAAGGTTAGTTAAAAAAATTGGTGACATTACTGATCAGGAGATGGAACAAATCACTTTGGGGATTGGAGGAATAATAGAATATAGCACTTGATAAGAATGTATACCCAGAACAAGGTAAATTTAACGGAGAAATAGTTTTAATAAAATTCTTAGCATAGCTAAGATATTAATAAACCTGCAAGAATCTACTACACCTTTCAACTGTTAAATCAGTAATCATCAATCTTTAGGTTTCCATTGAATGAAAAGTATGCTACTAAAATATTAATAAATTTTCTATCTGTATTTTAATTTCATATAAAGAGTTGCCGTCACGAAAAAAAATGAAACAGTATTTGCAAGTATAAGAGGAGTGTCACTTATAAGTATTCCGTAGCCGATCCAGACTATAACTCCGGCTTCCATCATCACGAGCATTGGAAGTGAAATATCCTTTGTATGTTTTGTCTTGAGTGCTCTTAATGACTGCGGAAGAAATGCAAATGTTGTTAGTGAAGCAGCGATCAGACCGATTATTAAAGTCGTATCCAAATTCTTACTGACCTAGCTTTGAATTTATATAACCGGCGATATTATCTTTATTAATTCTTTCCTGCTCCATTGTATCCCTGTCTCTTATAGTGACCGAGCCATCAGTGAGAGTTTCCGAGTCAACTGTTATGCTAAACGGTGTCCCGCATTCATCCTGTCTCCGGTATCTTCTTCCGACTGCTCCCGAGTCATCATAAAATACTTTAAAACTTTTTCTGAGATCTTCAGTGATATTATGTGCAATGTCCTGCATGCCGTCCCTGTTAACAAGCGGGAATACTGCTGCTTTGATAGGCGCGAGTGAAGGATGAAATCTTAACACGGTTCTCGTTTCTGAAGATGTTGTTCCGTCAGAATTTTCCTTTGCAACCTGCTCCTCATCATACGCGTTGCAGAGGAATGCAAAGAAGCTTCTCGATGCCCCTGCAGAAGTTTCAATCACATAGGGAATAAATCTTTCCTTTGTCTGATCATCAAAATATTCAAGCTTCTTTCCGGAAAACTCAGTGTGTCTTTTCAGATCGAAGTCAGTACGGTTGTGTATCCCTTCTATCTCTCCCCATCCAAACGGGAATTCAAATTCAATATCAACCGCGGCTTTAGCATAGTGCGCAAGTTTTTCATGCACGTGTAATTTTAATTTACCGGGTTTCATTCCGTACTTTGTGAACCAGTTCAATCTCTGTTCTCTCCAGTATTCATACCATTTTTCATCTTCAGCCGGATTGATGAAGAACTGCATTTCCATCTGCTCAAATTCTCTTGTCCGGAACAGGAAATTTTTCGTGTTGATCTCATTCCTGAATGCTTTCCCTATCTGCGCTATGCCGAAAGGAAGTTTCTGACGCGATGCTTCTTTTACATTATTAAAGTTGACATAAATTCCCTGGGCTGTTTCAGGTCTGAGATAAACAGCGTTGGAAGATTCTTCAAGGGGTCCGACATGAGTTTTGAACATCAGATTAAAACTTCTGGCTTCAGTGAAAGTATTTTTATTCCCGCAGCTGGGACAAATAATCTCTTCAAGAAAAATATTCGGGTCAGCAAAAAATAATCTTTCAGCGTCCTCCATACTATTTACAGATTCCCCGGCAGGAGCAGACTCAACGGCCTTCTTATAAATTGCTTCC
>JBDTLQ010000116.1:0-8547 GCA_039934715.1 Ignavibacteria bacterium
TTCAAATCAATATTCCACTTCGTCTCAGTGGTGAAAAAGCCTTTTAAATTTTTGGTCAGATAAGTTCGGTCCTTCAAAGTACCATTCTGCTCCGTCGGGTTCGCCGTTAAAAACATTAAGCTCATAAAAATCATTTTCTACAGCTTCAATTCTTGCAGTTATCACATTCCATCCTTCACCAAGATTTATATTGTAATATGTTATTGTTTTATTGTAGTCATCGGCATCAGTTCCGGAAATCCTTAACGGCCTGTCCGAGTATAACAGCGTTACATAAAAGTAACCTTCAGTATATGGATTTGATTTGTAATTGTCTTTGAAAATTTCACCGGCGTAATTATCCTTTTCATCAAAAGCATAGATCCCGAGTGAGTTCACCTTCGCGTAGTGATTTGATAATTGTACATCCTGTGAATTGTTTGTAAAAAAGCCATCAATATTATAAAGGTATTTAAAAGGAGGCGATGCAAGTTCGAGGAGAATTGAATTATTCTGATCAGGAACAGCCGAGGCAACTGAGTATTCAGCGTTATTCATTTCAGTGACCCCGGAAATATAGCTTACGTCTCTGGGCAAGCCATCGACAGTTCCGCTGATCGCGATTACAACATCGTGATTATATCCTGAGTCGACTGAGTTGAAATTGCAGGAGAGAGTAGTTGCAATCAGATAGAAAAAAGCTATGATCTTTACTGACACAAATTTAAAATTACTATTCTTCTTCATGATAAAATTTTTTATAATAAAGTTTATGAGTCCAGGGGATTTTCAGCTTGCGTTTGACCTTATTACTTTGAAGTTGGTTTAATGGAGGGAATTATGCTCTGACGGTGAGTATTTCATAAAGCTTCACTTCGCCTGCATTGATCTTACTGATGATCTCCTCATCAGTGTACCGTTCAAAATTTTTTAAAGTCATTTTAAAATTTTCTTTCAATGCCTTTCAATTAAGAAAAAAGACTATTCTCAAATTTTCTTAAAAAACTGTTTCACAATAAGTAGCATTAATCAATTAGAGTGAACCACTTCTTAAAAGGTTACAAATATTTTTAAAAACTTTTCTATCCTCAATGAGACCTATAAAACCTTAGCATTTATTACCGGCAATTCTTATCTTTAAATGGATTCCTTATAAATCATACTTTAAAATTGAATTTACAAAAATAAATTTTAACAAGATCATGAATATAAACGAAAAGCTCTCGGCATATTTTCAAAGAAAAGCTGCTGAAGATCCTTCGGAAAGATTTCAAAAGCAGGTTAAGGGAAGTTTTATTTCGACCGCCGTGATAATCGGGGTTGTATTCATTTTGATAGTGGTATTAGTTTTGATAAATGCTGTGTCTTCGTTGTTCAAATAGTCATATACCTCTAACCAAATTTTTAGATTCAAAAGGGCTTTGTTCATTTGATAAGTTAACAACACATTCAAACTCTTCAAAAAGAAAAACGGAATGTACTTTAACCTTTCCGCTTTTTTACATTTTAATAATATTTTACTCTAACTACACTCGGGTTGAGACCTTTAGTGAAAGAAGAGAAATTTTTATTTTAAATTAATAAAAATATCACTTCCTGATAAACAATCTAATCTTTACACAAGATAATCTATTTCAGAAGGATCATTTTCTTTGTCATCAGCAATTTGTTTCCATCGGCACCCTCTGCTTCGAACTTATAGAAATAAACTCCACTGTTCAGTTTACCCGCATCAAAAGTATATGAATGATTACCGCTGTTGATGAATTCATCTGCCAGCACAGATAACTCTCTGCCCCTGACGTCATAAATAGTTAATTTCACTTTTGAAGATTGTACAAGGTAGAAGGATATTTTTGTGGACGGATTAAACGGATTTGGATAATTGTCCAGACTGATATCCTGTGCCTGATCATCCCGCACGCTTGCCGGAGCGTATTTAATTACTACAAAATCTGTCTCACCTCTGGCATCACTCCATCCTGAGGTAAACACGTTGCCGAGATTATCTACCGCAATCGCGTTGCCGTAATCGGGTTTGGAAGTTCCACTGTTATATTTCATGAACCAAAGTCTTTCGCCCTGGCTGTTATATTTCATTGTAATGATATCATCATCAGAAGAATAAAATTCTGAGTGGCTTCTGCCTGCTACATAAATATTATTTTCATTATCCATCACCATACCCTGAAGACAATCATACATATTGTCTGGCCCGTTATATAATCTGACCCAGTCAAGATCTCCTGATGCAAGATACTTGATCAGCGTCGCGTCGTTTCTGCACTTGCCCAGATCCGAATGACATTCGGGATTGGTTTCTCTTTCATTCTGGGTTCCTCCCTCTACATATACATTTCCAAGATCATCAACAAGAACATGATTGGGCCAGTCATATCCGTTCCCTGTTCCGTTAAAATCTTTTTTCCAGATGAGAGCACCATCATAATTATATTTAATCGTTGTAATATCTAATTCGGTACCGGCATTTTCTGTGTATCCGGTTACATATACATTCTCATTCTTATCTACAAAGATCGCGCGCGCGACATCAAAGCCGTTGAGATTTCCATTGTGGCTTCTTTGCCACAACAGATCACCATTCACATTATACTTAAGGATAATATAGTCCAGGAAGTTTGCGTTATCAATAATAGCGCTGCCGCATATATAGATATGCTCCTTATATAAGTATATCATATTGGTATAGTCGCCGCTGAAGGTGTTTGCATCGAAAGATCTTTCCCAAATAGTTTCTCCATTGCTGTTGATTCTCAGAAGCATGATATCCTTTGAATCCTCCGTACCTGTATAACCCGCAAGATATACATTCCCCGTCTGATCAACTGCCATTGAATGCCCGTGTGAATTAATATTTCCCGGTCTCCTGTATTTATTGATCCACTGAATGTCTCCCTGCGGATTGTATTTGATTGTAACACATTCGGACAAATTCCTGACGCCATATACCGATGATCCTGTAATATAAGAGTTTCCTGCATCATCTATTAACAGACCGAACGGCTCATCATTGTTGTTTGTCACCCCGTTGTATCTTCTTTCCCATAATACTGTTCCCGCCGAAGAATATTTTACTATAGCATAGTCAAAATTGGTACCCAGACCAGAGCTTCGTCCCGCTACAAAATAATTTCCTTCTCTATCCGTTTTCACAAAACTTCCGAAGCTCTTTCCGCTGAGGTCTCCGCCGTAAAATGAAACATGATCCTGCCTTACCTGTGAAAACGAAATTGCCGATGACACAAACACAATAAATAATGTTAAGATTGTCTTTTTCATTTTCTTAGAATTTAATTTTAATGAAAGAATAAACCGTGGTAAAGATGAACAAGGAATAGAACGGTTACAAAATAATAATTAATTTTGCTTCGCATTTTTTGAACTGCCTCAAATTGATTTATAAAAAATAAATTAAAAAATTTATTTAAGCAACTTACAAAACTACCGGGCCGATATTATTTCAGCAGCACCATACGTTTAGTATCGACAATACTTCCCCCGACTGCTAAACTGTAAAAATATATTCCGCTTGAAAGAAGACTGCCGTTAAATTCAATTTCATAATTCCCCGGATCATGTCTTCCTTCAACTAAAGTCGAGATCTCATTTCCAAGAACATCGAAAACTTTCAACAATACAAAATTCAACAAAGGTACCTGATAGCTAATGATTGTTTTCGGATTAAAAGGATTAGGATAATTCTGACTGAGCATAAACTTATCCGGTATCTCTGAAGCAATTATTTTTTCTTTTACCGAGACTATTCCGTTATAGCTTGTCTTCAGTTTGTAAACTCCGCTGGTTGTAAAAAGAAGTATATTATCCTTAGATGCAGGAAGAATACCAAGACCGGCATAGTTTCCAACTCCGCGTGTAAAAGACCAGTCAACTCCACTGTTAGACGAGATATAACATGAATTGCCATACATTCCGTCAAATATCAGAGTCGGATCTTCTTCACAAATACCCGATGCCCAATTCAAAAATCCAATCTCAAAGAACGGATGAAAGCTCGAACCATAATCAGTACTTTTAAATAAATTATCTCCGGCTTCAGTCGAATAAATTACATTTTTCTCAAACACTGAATTACTCATGGAAGGAATCTCTGCACCTGTGGAGTCATCCAATGCCAGACTCCAGTTCACACCTGAATTTATTGATCTGAATATCTTAGCCCCGCTTTCATCTGTGGGACCATCGCCTAAAAGTATGACATCAGAACTGTCCCACATAACAATAATATCACAAGGGCTTGAGAAAGGATAATTGCTTATAAGATTAAAAGTATTTCCATTGTCGGTTGATTTATAAAATCCACCTCCGTCGGGAGCAAAATAAAATACGCTCGGATCATTCTGATCCATTTCAAGAGGCTGACCATAAGTACTGAACGCACCCAATATTGAGATTGTCCAGTTCGATCCGTAATTATCTGAACGCATAATCCGGTCAGGGCTTCCTTCAATGGCGCAGACCCAGATATTTGTATCAACCGGGCTGACATACAATGAATGCATTACAACTCCACTGGAAACTGTGGCAATATGACTCCAGTCTTCTCCGTCATTTCTGCTTACATAAATTCTGTTGCCAAGTCCGCAAAAAAATGTATTCCTGTTGTGAGGATGTCTGCACAAAGCGTTGCCGCTGCCTAAAGCAAATGATATTTTCCTTTCCCATATGTAAGTTGGATAAACTCCCTGGGTGAACTGCCATGTATCTCCGCCGTCGTTGGTTTTTATTACTGCTCTGTTGGATCTGCTTACACCGTATCCTGTTTTCGAATTGTAAAAGTTTATATCCGTCAGACCGCCCATCATAGGGTTGCTTTCAAAATTAGTGAACGCGCTGCTGCCTGATCTGTTGTTTCGTATAAAGCCGCCGCCGCCGCAGATATGCACATCATTAATATCCATGCCTGTGACGCTTCTGATATCCGAAATTATTCGTGTATTTATATTCTCCCAGTCAGAAGATCCGTGTTTTACAAAAAGAGCTCCATACTCTCCTGAGATTACAATGCCGTCACTGAAATATTTTGTCTTCAGTAATCTTTTTGTTGTTCCGGGCAATACCGGTGTCCATGATAAACCTCCGTCGGAAGTAATGAAAACTTTCCCTGAGTCACCTGCCGTAATTCCGTTATTCAAATCTTTGAATGAAATAGAATTCAAACGTGAAGGCTGGATCCCCGAGTTTTGCTGTGTCCAGTTAGCGCCTCTGTTGGAGGTTTTAAAGACAATTCCGTTATCTCCGCAGACAAATCCTACAGAATCATTCAGAAAATAAACAGAATTGAAAACATGATTCCCGGGAATCATTATATCAATCAAAGCTGCACTCGCAAAAGTTGTGGTCCTGTAAACTCTGCTATTGCCGGCAGTCAGGTATGTATAAAAATCTGCAGATGAAATTGAATTGTAATTTATAACCGGACTTCCGATCGCGTTCCAGCTCAGACCTGAATCAAATGATCTGTATATTTTTCCGCTGTCGCCGGCAGCAATTATTGTAGTTTCGTCAGGGACGGTGACGCAATTAAATCCCTGTGAGTATATAGGGTTGGTTGATAAAAAGAACAAGGGAAAGAAAATTATGGTTAAGAAAGTTAATGAATTCATAATTCCTCCTTCAGTTTTAGAATAAACTAACTTAGTCCAATTTAGAATGTTTGTCAATGAGAAATTTTCAATCGTCAATCGTCAATCGTCAATCGTCAATCGTCAATCGTCAATCGTCAATCGTCAATTGGGGTGTAACAAGATAAAATAAAATGCTCAACCTGCAAGAATTCACGACTCACGACTCACGACTCACGATTCGCCACGCTACACTGTTTCCGCTACCAGGAACCGCTCATATAATTTTTCATACAGCGGTACGATATGTTGAATATCATATTTGCGTGCGTGCGCTGCTGCTCTTGCTTTGAAGCCTTTTAATGTTTCCTCATTTTGCAGAATATCCAATGCTTTTTCACTCATTGTTTTAATATCACCTACATCAGCAAGGAAACCTGTTTCGCCATTTATATTGATTTCTCCTAAACCGCCTGCATTCGTAGATACAACAGGCACACCCGCTGCCATTGCTTCAAGAGCGGCTAATCCAAAACTTTCATAATCGGATGTCAACAGGAAAAGATCAGCAATAGCAAGAATGTCTTCCATTTGTTCCTGCTTGCCAACAAAACGTATATCATCTATTACGCCAAGGGCGCGGCTTAATTCTTCTGCTGTTTGTCTTTCAGGACCATCACCCACGAATAATAATTTAGCAGGTATTTTTTTATGTACCTCGCAGAATATCTTCACTACATCCTGTACTCTTTTTATTTTTCTGAAATTGGATGCGTGCATTAATATCCTTTCTCCATGTGGCGCAATGACCTTGCGGAAAGCATCGATCGGTTTACGATTGAAACGGCTTACATCTACAAAATTGTAAATGACCTCGATCTCTTTTTCAATTTTGAATGTCTTATATGTTTCATCACGCAGATTTTCAGATACTGCTGTGATCGCATCGCTTTGATTAATAGAAAAGGCAACAACCGGAGCATATGTTTTATCTTTTCCTACCAACGTGATATCAGTGCCGTGAAGAGTAGTGATCACAGGGATTTTTTTGCCCTCCAGCTCTAATATTTTTTTAGCCATATACGCAGCAGAGGCATGAGGAATGGCATAGTGAACGTGCAGGAGGTCGAGGTCATTGTTCTTGATAACATCTACCATGGTGCTTGCAAGTGCCGTCTCGTATGGAGGATAATCGAATAGTGGATAGGTTGGTACCTGTACTTCGTGATAATATATATTGGGAATAAAGCCGTTCAGCCGTACCGGTTGCTGGTAAGTAATAAAGTGCACAAGATGACCCTTTTGCGCCAGCGCTTTCCCTAATTCAGTAGCCAATACTCCGGAGCCTCCGAAAGTGGGATAGCAGACAATTCCGATTTTCATATTTTATAAAAAGAATAGGTGAACTAAGGTAACAGTTTTCGCCGGGTTTGGTTTGCCGTTTATCTTAAATATTTGTTTCTCTGTTTTGGCTTTATTTTATCTTTATCCAAATTCAACGCAAACATGAGAAGAGTCATCCTGCTGACACTTGTTTTGTCCGTATCACTCATAACAACGGCACAAAATGAAGATTCAATTTTTATTAAACGCCTCGCTGATGAAGTATTGACAAATGGGAAAGCCTATAGCAATCTTCACGATCTTACAAAAAATATTGGAGGAAGACTGGCTGGTTCACCACAAATGGTGAAAGCAGAACAGTGGGGTCAGAAAGTATTACAAGCCAGTGGCGCAGATAATGTATGGCTGCAACAATGCATGGTGCCACATTGGGTACGTGGCGGAAAAGATGAGACCATTGCGTCCTTCATGAGCCCATCTGCAAAAAAAACTACTAAGCCGCTGTATGTATTAGCGCTTGGTAATTCAATGGGCACAGGTAGTAAAGGATTATCTGCACCAGTAATCGAAGTATCTTCTTTTGAAGATCTCGATGCAAAAAAGGACCTGGTAAATGGAAAGATTGTTTTTTATAATTACAAATTCAATCCAACATTTGTCAGCACATTTAATTCCTATGGTGATGCGGTGAGATATCGTGGTGGTGGTCCAAGCCAGGCAGCTAAGTACGGAGCAGTTGCTATTATTCTCAGAAGCATGACACATAGCCCTGATAATTTTCCGCATACAGGTGCTACCCGTTACGATTCTGCGTATAAAAAAATACCTGCTGTGGCTGTCGGTTTACAGGACGCTGATTGGCTCGATGAAATGTTGAGCAAGAAAACAACAGTTACTCTTTCGATGAAAACAAATGGTCATTTTCTCCCTGATACTATCGGGCATAATGTAATCGGCGAATTGAAAGGTTCTGAATTTCCTGATCAATATATCACCGTAGGTGGTCACCTTGACTCATGGGATCCTGCTGAAGGTGCGCATGATGATGGAGCTGGTATTGTGCAAACGATCGAAATACTGCGGGCATTAAAAGCGCTTCATTATACACCAAAACATACTATCCGGTTTGTACTTTTTGCCAATGAAGAAAATGGATTGCGTGGCGGAACGAAATACGCAGAAGAAGCAAACGCAAAAAATGAGAAACATATTTTCGCATTGGAAAGTGATGCCGGTGGTTTTACACCACGAGGATTTGGTTTAGATATGAGTGATGAATTGATTAGTAAAGTTTCCAAATGGAGCCCATTGCTCACACCTTACGGAGCCGGCTTATTGGTTAAAGGTGGTGATGGTTCTGATATAGGCCCATTGAATAAATTAGGCGTTCCTACTGCGGGTCTTAATCCTGATTCACAACGTTACTTCGTCTATCACCATGCGCCGAATGATGTGTTTGAAGCGGTTAATAAGAGAGAACTTGAACTAGGTGCTATCAATATGGCAGCACTGATTTATCTCGTTGATAAGTACGGCCTGTAAGAATTTCTTCACTACGCAGAGAGCCACAAAGAAGCCCGGAGTTTCACAGAGAATGAATCAACTAATTCTCTGTGAAACT
>JBDTLQ010000117.1:0-8501 GCA_039934715.1 Ignavibacteria bacterium
AGAGGAAAGAAATTTCGGATAACTTAAATTATACTTCACAATTTACCGATCTAAAAGATTGCGATTACATAATTGAAGCCGCGCCTGAAGATGTTGAGCTTAAAAAAGAAATATTTACAAAACTTAATGACATCTGCAGGGATAACACAATTCTAACTACAAATACATCATCATTATCCGTAACTGCAATCTCAGCTTTTGTAAAGACCAATCCGCAGAGAGTTGCCGGCATGCATTTCTTTAACCCGGCAAATATCATGAAACTTGTTGAGGTTGTAAAAGGAAGATTTACTTCGGAAGAAACATTTGAAACAACATATGAACTTTCAAAAAAACTTGGTAAAGTCCCTGTAGCGGCAAAGGACACTCCGGCTTTTATTGTAAACAGGATCGCGAGACCTTTTTACGGTGAAGCTTTGAAAATATTAAGCGAAGGAAGCGGAGAGGTTGAAACGATCGATAAAGTAATGAAGGACTGCGGTGGTTTTGTAATGGGTCCTTTCACTCTTATGGATCTTATTGGAATTGATATAAACTTTTCAGTGACACGCTCGGTTTATGAAGCCTTCTTTAATGATCCTAAATACAGACCGAGTTTTATTCAAAAGAAAATGGTAGACGCGAATCTCCTTGGGAAAAAAACGAAAATGGGATTTTATAATTATGAGTAAGCCAATGAAGACAAAAGAAAAAATGCATACGCATGTTGAAGTGAATTTTGATATTGAAGAATTCAAGGTGATTCTTAATTCGCGGTCACAGAGAATTACAGCTCCAAGGCTTGATATTCTCGGAATACTAAAATCCAACCATGATCCTCTTACGATCTCGGAGATACACAACAAGTTAAAGAATAAGAAGATTGATCTTGCGACGATTTACAGAACGATAAATTTGTTTGCTGAACTTGGTATTGTGAACGAAATAGATTTCAAAGACGAGTTTAAAAGATATGAACTTGTTTATGACAGACATCACCATCATCACATCGTTTGTAAGAAATGCAAGAGAGTCGAGAACGTTGAAGCATGTGTACTCGAAGAACTCGAGAAGTTGCTTAACAAAAAAGGTTATACTGATATTTCACACTCACTTGAATTTTTTGGAGTGTGCGAGAAATGCAAATAGACAGTTACTTGGTTAATTGGTTAATTGGTTGATTGGTTAATTGGTTAATTGGTTAGTTAGATACTCAATACTCAATACTCAACTTGATAAAAGCCATAATATTCGATCTAGACAACACACTGGTGGATTTCATGCTTCTTAAGAGAGCGGCGGTGGATGCGGCTATACTTGCCATGATAGATGCCGGATGGAATATGTCCTTTGATGAGACGAAGGAATTTATAAATAAAATTTATGACGCTGAAGGAATTGAATATCAAAATGTTTTTGACCAGATGGTGCAGGAAGTTCTTGGAAGGACGGATTACAAAATAATATCTGCCGGCATTGTTGCTTACAGAACCGCACGTGAAGCTGCGTTGAAACCTTACCCGCGGGTTTTTCCGACCCTCATTGAACTCATAAAGATGGGTCTTAAGCTTGCAGTGGTTTCGGACGCTCCTTCAAAGGAAGCATGGCTGCGTTTATCTTATCTGAACTTCCATCACCTGTTTGATGTCGTCATCACCTATGATGAAACACGGGAAAGAAAACCTTCACCCATTCCGTTTAATATGGCATTGAAGGAATTAAATCTCAAACCAAGCGAGTGTCTGATGATCGGCGACTGGGCTGAACGTGATATGGTCGGAGCCAAAGCAGTCGGTATGAAAACTGTCTTCGCGAGATACGGGGATACTTTCAACACGCTGAATCCCGATTCGGATTATGATATTAATTCAATCTCAGAGCTTATCGGCATTGTAAAGAAGGAAAATAAAATTTAAAACAACAAATTGTATCCGGATTGATCAAAGGAATGGGAACAGATATTATAGAAGTAAAGAGGATTAAGAAACTCATGGAAGAGTACGGAGAAAGATTTTTTCAGAGAATACTTACAGAAAATGAGATCAATTATTGTAAGAAGTTTTCCAAACCTGACCTGCATTTTGCGGGAAGGTTCGCGGCAAAGGAAGCATATTCAAAATCGATAGGAACAGGTATCGGAAAAGAATTCGGATGGAAGGATATCGAGATCTTAAATAATGAAAAAGGTAAGCCCTACATAGTTCACCTCAGGCAAAATGATTTTTCCGGATTTAAATTTGAAGTAAGCATTTCCCACACTGAGGACTATGCATGCGCGGTTGTCTCCTGTGAGGAATAATAATAATGAAACACCTCTTCATTTACTTACTACCACTATTGTCAATTCAATTGTATTCGTGTTCATCAGATCTTTTCAATTCTCCTTCACAAATAAACGGCACCTGGATCAGCATTCTCACCAGACCCGGCGAATTCGATTTCCGGAATCATTATTACAGCGAGTTTATTTTTAAACAGGATTCTTTTTTTGTTGAGATAATAAGTAAGAGTGAAGATCTTGATGAAGGTTACTCTCCCTTTAAAGCAAAAGGAACATATAAAATCACAGGTGACAGAATTAAATGCAAGGGTGTGGATAAACCTGAAAACTCTGAAAGATTTGATTACCCTTACAACGGGACTTATGTATACACATATGATCCTCCCCACTTAACACTAACATCATTATCTGATCCTCTTTATCAGATCTTTACACTGATCAAAAGATATCCGGACGGACATTAGTCCGCCCAGTCACAGATGAAAACATTTGTCTCACCTTTATGAACATTATTCCGGTTCGAACAAAACACAAGTTTTGTACCATCGGGAGAAAACATAGGGAACCCGTCAAACTCTTCATGCATGGTTATCCTTTCTAGTCCTGACCCATCAAGATCGATCTTATAAATATCAAAATTCCTGCCCAGCGGATCGGCAATATTTGAACAGAATAAAATTCTTTTGCCATCGGGAAACCAGTACGGAGCGAAGTTTGCCGCACCGTTATTGGTGACCTGAATTTTATTGTTACCGTCAGCATCCATCACCCAGATATCTAGTATAGTAGGACGGATCAGACCCTGTGCAAGCAGCTCTTGATATTTTTCTATTTCTTCTTCATTCTGAAAAGTTGTTCTACGGTAAACTATTTTAGCGCCGTCATAAGAATAGAACGCGCCTCCGTCATAGCCCGGCTCTGAAGTAATTTGTTTAAGGTCGCTGCCGTCAAGATTCATTGTATAAAGATCGATGTCACCGTTGCGTGTCGAAGTAAAAACTATCAGGTCACCTACCGGTGAGATCGTAGCTTCAGCATCGTAGCCTTTTTCCGTTGTAAGTTGATTCAAACCTGTTCCGTCTTCATTAACAGTAAAAATATCGTAGGTATCATAAAGTGCCCAGACATATCCTTTTGAAAAGTCAGGTCTAGGCGGGCATTCATCACCACCAAGATGTGTTGACGCAAATAGTATCGTCTTATTGTCGGGATAATAGTATGAGCAGGTTGTTCTGCCTTTACCTGTGCTGACAAGTTTTTGATCCGATCCGTCAGTAAACATAGTATAGATCTGATCGCACTTTGAATCACCTCTTGTTGACTGGAAAGAAAATTTTGTTCCGTCAAAAGAGAAATAACATTCCGCGTTCTCTCCTCCGGAAGTCAATTGCTTTATGTTCTTCAGATGTTTTTCCTCTGAATCCTGGATTGAATCTTCAGTTGTCTTTGAGAGTGTTGGTTTATTCCGGGAAGTTGAAAAGGCAGAGAGTGATAGTGCAATTACTAAGAGTGTAAGGATTTTCTTATTGTTCATAACGTGAAACGCTGAATACTCCTTCTTGATTATTTATTTTTTCCATTATTTGATTTAGTTGTTTTAAATTCTGTATACTTAATATGAATGTACCTTCAAACATCGAACTCTTGGTTTTTATATCGACACTCTTGATGTTTGAGTTAAAATTTTTGGAAATTGTCTTTGTAATTTCATTGAGTATACCCGGTCTGTCTTCACCGATGATTTTTATTCCTTCCGTAAATTCCCCGCCCTGGGTCTCGTTCCAGTTGATCTGAATGATTCTTTCAGGCTCTTTCAGAAAAAGATTTAGAATGTTCTTGCAGTTCTTCCTGTGTATCCTGATCCCTTTTTCCAGGCTTATAAATCCTATCACTTCATCACCCGGTATCGGATTGCAGCATTTCGCGAAATCATATTTGATGCCGTTGATATTGTGAACTGTTCCGTTGCCAAGGCTGATCCCGTTTGTTGATGTCCTTGCTTCCTGGACAAACTTATCAAAGTTATTACTTTCATTATCCGGCACCTTGAAATCTTCAGCAGTTCCGTTCCTTTGTTCAAGTGACTGAAGCTTGCTTTTATCATTCAGGATCTCGATCACTTCATTTACTTTGGACTCATCCTGAGAAATGCTGTAGTAAAAATGTCCGGTGTCCTTATATTTTAACTTGTGAATAATTTTCGAGAGACCTTCATCTGACAGATTGACTTTATGTTTCTTTGCTTTTCTTTCCCAAAGCTCTTTGCCTGTCTGAATCAGCTTTCTTTTTTCCGTGTTGAAATATTTTCGTATATCTGATTTCGCTTTGTGAGTTACAACAAATTTTTCCCAGTCAATTTTAGGAGTCTGGTTCTTTGAAGTAAGTATTTCGATCTGATCCCCGCTCTTTAAAGGAGTATCAAGGTTAACTATCTTGCCGTTAACTTTCGCGCCAATGCATTTCAACCCTATTTGTGTATGTATCTCAAACGCGAAATCAACAGCTGTCGCTCCCGACGGAAGGATCTTCAACTCACCCTTCGGAGTAAAGCAGTATATCTCATCCTGATAAAGATTGAGCTTAAAACTCTCAAGGACCTGAGAGGAAGTCTCGTCCTTTGAAGATGCCTCAAGACTCTCACGGATCCATTTCATCCAGTTCTCCAGATTAGTGTCATGAAGATTATTGTTCTCCTTGTATTTCCAGTGAGCTGCTATACCTTTCTCGGCAACTTCATGCATCTCCTTCGTTCTTATCTGTACCTCAACCATCTTGCCTTCCTTGCTGACAAGCGTCGTATGAATGGACTGATAATTATTCTGCTTTGGAAGAGATATATAATCTTTAAATCGCTCAGGAACCGGAAGGTATATTTCCGAACAAATGCCATAAACGGAGAAGCAGTCATTCTTGTTTTTAGTATCAAGTATAATTCTAACGGCAAACAGATCATAAAGCTCATCAAATGATTTGTTCCTGCTGACAAGTTTCTTGTAAATGCTGTAAAGATGTTTTGCTCTTCCGTAAATTTCAAATTTAAACCCTTCTTCTACTAATCTTTCGCTGATCGGCTCTATGAACTTCCTTATGAACTTTTCCCTTTCCTTCTTTTTCTCTTTTAATTTTTTCGCTATCTCATCATAAACCTTTTTATCGAGATATTTAAAGGAAAGATCTTCAAGCTCTGTCTTGACCGAAGAAAGCCCGAACCTGTGAGCAAGAGGCGCGTAAATTTCCAGTGTTTCCTGCGCCAGCCGCATCTGCTTTGCAGAAGATAAAAATTCAAGTGTCCGTAAATTATGAAGACGGTCGGCAAATTTTATCAGAATAACCCTTATGTCCGAGGTCATTGAAAGAAGCATTTTCTTATATGACTCAACCTGCTTCATTTCATAATTCTCAAACATCCCTTCGATCTTCGTTGCACCGTTCACTATCTCTGCAACTTCATCTCCGAATTCTGCCTTAATATCATTTAATGTGAACTTTGTATCCTCCACTACATCATGCAGCAGGGCCGCGGCAATGGAGACAGCATCAAGAGGAATTTCTTTCGCCAGGATCAAAGCAACATCATAAGGATGGGAAATAAAAGGCTCTCCCGATGCACGCTTGTCATTCTTGTGTGCCTCGTAAGCAAACTTGAATGCATTCGTGATCAGCTTGTCATTCGCCAGTGAGGAAGGTAAATTCCTGTGGCTGTGATAAAGAAGTTCATCAAGCTTTTTTTTATATAATGTACTGAACAAAAGAAAGAGTTAAAGTTAAAAGTTAAAAGTTATAAAGTTAAAAGTTATAAAGTGATTATTGAAATTTGAAATTTGAAATTCTTAATTCTTAATTCTTAATTGAATGTCTCACGTCCCAAACATCCTGTCCCCCGCGTCTCCCAGTCCAGGGACTATGTATCCTTTTTCATTAAGTTTTTCATCAAGACTGCAGGTAATGATCTCTATAAATCTTTTTTCTGTTTTATTGAACCTCTTATTAATTGCATTAATTCCTTCAGGCGCGGCGAGCAATGAGGCAACGCTGATCTTCTTTACACCCATATTCAGTAAATATTCAATGGTGAAAATGACACTGCCTCCCGTAGCGATCATCGGATCTAATATTATCACATTGAGGTCTTTCTTGTCTTTAATTTTAGGAAATCTGAAATAATACTGAACCGGTTTCAATGACTCTTCGTCACGGTAGATGCCTATATGGCTCGTTACAACTTCCGGATACAATTCCACGAACCCTTTTGTAAGACCAAGTCCCGCACGCAGGATCGGAAGCAATACGATCTTATCCCTGATCTTAACGCCGCTGATCTTTTTAAAGGGAGTGTTGACTGATCTGTGTTCGGTCGCGAGCGAAGAATAAGCTTCTGCCGCTAACAAAAAAGATATTTTATCCAGCGAATCTTTGAATTCGGTTTTACCGGTACTTTTATCACGCATTATCGAAAGATAATGTGATATGACAGGATGATCGATGATTTTAAGATTTTTTGTCAAAAGAGATTAGAGTTAATTATCGGATGCCCGGAAGTTTTTTTTGAATATACCACATATCAAAAAGATATTCAAAGCAATAGACATTTAAGTTTCATCGCTCCTATTTAGAAAATCAATTTATGTCATTTTATAATAATTGATACATTCGGACAAAATGCATATAATAAAAAAAAAATTATGATCTCAAATAAAATACCTCTTTTCGTTTTAATAGTAGTTTTTACTTGTTTTAAATTTTGCTTTTCACAAACAACCAATCCGGAGATATTCAGCAAAGCTCTTGAATATTATTATGGTGCAAATTATCAGGAGGCTATTCCCCTATTCGATGAATACATCAAGAGTTTGTCAAACGATCCAAGGGGTTATCAATACCGAGGATTATGTTATCAGGGAATGAGAAATTTTCCAAGGGCAATAGAGGATTTTACAAACGAGATACGTGTTGCGCAAAATAATGGTGACGGATATGTCAACAGGGGAAATACTTATTTCCTGGATAATAATTTTCCCGCGGCAATGCGCGATTTCACAGACGCTGTCAGAGTCAATTCAAGCGAGGTCGAAGGATATATGGGAAGAAGCCGTGTTTATGTTGTCCAGCGCGAATTTTCAAACGCGCTTTCCGACCTGATCAGGGCTTCGGGCATAGATCCTTATAACTCAAGAGTTTACATTAACATGGCATGGGTAAATATCCTTGATGATGATACTACAAAAGCCTTTGACAATATCTCAAAGGCTCTATACTATGATTCAAATATTGTATTTACTGATTATAAGAGAGACCAGCTTTTTGTAAAACTCGAGAGTTATAAACTCGCGCTCGCGCTTGCCAATCAGAGCATACAGTTTTACCCTGAAGGCTATCTACATTATTTTACCAGAGGTATGATCTATTTTTTAATGAACAAGTATGACTTCGCTATAGAGGATTTTAAAAAATCACTGCTTCTTAATAAGAATGGAAGCAAACAGTTTGTCGAAGTAATGGAAAAGATCCTACGGAGTATTAAGCGCAATATTTAGAAGATCATTTTTCATCAAGAAGCTGCTGCTTAACAACCTCAAGCTGCGCTTTCACGTCATCGCTAACTTCAGGATAATTAAGCTTCAAAGCTTCAAACCTGTCATCGAGGATTTCCGCGATCGCAAGTCGTGTGAACCATTTATCATCAGCAGGAATTATGAACCATGGAGCACATTCGGTAGATGTATTACTGAATACCTCTTCGTAAACCGTTTGATAATCCTTCCAGAATGCTCTTTCCTTGGCATCACCGGCTGAGAATTTCCAGTTCTTTTTCGGGTCATCAATACGTTCAAGAAATCTTTTCCTTTGTTCTTTCTGTGAAAGATGCAGAAAGAATTTTAGTATCACAGTTCCGTTCTGGACCAGGTTCTTTTCAAACCTGTTGATCTGCTTGTATCTTTGTTTCCAGAATTCAGGAGTAATGTCCTCAACTTTGTTTATGTAAGGAAGATTTTCTTTAAGAATAAATTCGGGATGAACTTTCGTTACCAGCACATTCTCATAATGTGAACGGTTAAAAATACCTATCATGCCTCTCGCGGGCAAATCTATATAATGTCTCCAGAAATAATCATGCTCTAGCTCAGTTATCGTCGGCACCTTAAAGCTGTGAACCATCACGCCCGTCGGATTCAGACCGGACATGATATGTTTCACCGCACCGTCCTTACCCGCTGTATCCATTCCCTGAAAGATAACCAGC
>JBDTLQ010000118.1:0-8447 GCA_039934715.1 Ignavibacteria bacterium
TTCACTATTGACTATTGACCATTGACCATTCACGACTCACGATAGACGATTCAACGTTCAATCAAAACCCCGGCGGATGCTTCAAATGAAAGTCAGTAGCGTCCTGATATTTCTTCGTCACCGCAATTAACTTTCCCTCATCATATAACTGTCCCGTAAACACAATGCTCGTCGGCTTCTTTGGATCGACAAAACCATTAGGAATCACAACTGACGGGTGACCTGTGAAATTTGTGATCAGCAAATTATTTCCGGCGAGTGAAGGCGCAATACAAACATCAACCTGTTTCATAACTTCATCCATTTGCTGTATCAGAAGATATCGTAAGCGATTAGCACGTATGTATTCGGTAGCCGGCACAAAGTTAGCAGCTCTGAAAAGACCGGGCCAGCTGTATTTATTTTGCTGCACCATCTGATCATCTCTTCCTGAAAGTGTAAGCTCTTCAAACGCTGCCGCTGCTTCACATAGCAACAGAATCGACATATCAAAAAACGGCATATCCGGAAGCTCAAGAGGAATAAGCTGCGCGCCCATTTGTTTTAACTTTTCGATTGCCGCATCGTTGAACGATCGGTTAGCGGTATCCTGATCAAAATCACTTTTAAAATATCCGATCTTAATATTGCTCATGTCAATCTCAGGCGAATAATTGAACGGAAGATCCGTTAGCGTCTGATCTTTTCCATCCGGACCATAAATGGCTTTGAACACGATCGCGCAGTCTTCAGCGTTTCTGCAGAGCGGACCAACTTTATCCATTGTCCAGCTCAATGCCATTGCGCCTGTGCGGCTGACCCTTCCGAAAGTCGGACGAAGTCCGGTCACACCGCAGACTGTTGAGGGAGAAACAATCGAGCCCCATGTTTCCGAGCCGATCGCGAATGGAATTAATCCCGCTGATACAGCCGACGCCGGACCCGCCGATGAACCGCTTGAACCTGTAGCGGTATCCCATGGATTTCTCGTTCTTCCTCCAAACCATACATCATCCATCGCGAGCTCGCCTAGTGATAGCTTCGCGATCAATACAGCTCCCGCGTCTTTTAATTTCTTAACGATGGTTGCGTCTTCATCTATTATCTGATCTTTATAAGGTGGTGTGCCGTAAGTCGTACGATAATCTTTAGTCGAGAACATGTCTTTAATGCCGTAAGGAATTCCGTGAAGCATTCCTTTATAGTTACCTGCAGCGATCTCTTCATCCGCGGTTCGTGCCTGCTGCATTGCAAGAGATTCGGTAAATGTAATTACACAATGAAGTCCGGGAGAATGCTTTTTTAAACGGTCAAGAAAAAAACTTGTAAGCTTAACGGAAGTAATTTTTTTGTTTCGAATAAGTTCGGAAAGCTGTCCAATCGAATAGTAAGCAAGATCATTCATATCCGCGGGAAGATCTGTTGTACTGTAATCAGACGCTTCAAATATTTTCTGTTCGGTATCGAAAGTTTTCCCAACTGGGACAGGATTAAAAATATAGGCAGGCGGAACACTGTTTAATAATTTCACCTTCCGCATATTTTCAAAAAAAAGTTTCTGATCATCAAGCAGTGACATCATGCTGTCCATTTCTACATTTGAAAATTCAATACCAAGAAATTTTTCTGCATGTCTGATATCAATTCTATCAATCTTAGACGTTTCTTCGGAGACAAAGGCGCCAAGTAAGAAACATAAACAGCAGATCAAAACTATATAAATCTTTTTGTATGATTTTTTCATATATTAATTTTAAAAATATTTGTAATTTAAATTTAATACAAAGTTATTTAATAATTTATTAATAATCCAACTTTTAATTTACCGATGAGCAGATTGACATGTCGTGACAAATGAATGGAGCGACTGTCAATAATAAATATAAAGACTCAGGTATTTTAAAATAATGGTTTTAACAAACTTTTTGAAAAGTAATAACGGTAAAGGATTTCTTATTAATAAAAATTAAAATCATAATTATGGAAAAAAGAATATTTGGAATTATCCTCACAATACTAGGATTGGCAGGATTAATACTAGCTGCAATTAATTTTATGAACGGAGGTTACGGTGAAAAAAATATTAAAGAGATTATAATATATGGAGTGCTAGGAGTTATATTTTTCTTTGCGGGTGTCGGCCTGATAAGAAACACTAAAGATAAAGCCACATAGTTTGAGATTTTAGATCTTAGATCTTAGATCTTTTTGTTAAAGTCAAAGTCCTACTGAATAAAAGAAGAAAGTTTTAATGTTGTACTACCTTGATAAAAGTACATCTCAATTGAAATGACACACCTGTGAAAAATTACGGTTTACAAATTTCGAGCGGGAAACGTAAAGCAAAAATTTCCTCTTTGACTATGTGGTGGATGGAATTCACGAAGTGATAATTCGAATTTACGGAGTGGTAAATTGATTTTATGATGTAGATTCATTTACAAAGCTGCAGATAAAATTATAAAATTATAAAATTATGAAGTTATAAAGTTACAACGTTATAAAGTAAAATAAAGGCTCTTTTAACTTTTAACTTTTAACTTTCAGCTATCAGCTATTTTACCAATATCATTTTTTTTGTTTCACTAAATTCATTTACATCGTTTGAACGGATCTTTAATTTATAAAAATAAATCCCGCTCGCATAGCCTGAACCGTCAAACTTATACTTGTATTCGCCCGGAGTAAGGACAGAATTAACAATTGTAGCTACTTCTTTACCATGCATATCATAAACCTTCAAAGTTACAAATCCCAAATCAGCAATCCCAAATTCCAAATTCGTAACAGGGTTGAACGGATTAGGATAGTTTTGTTTCAGTTCAAAACCCTTTACCAGTTCAGTTTTTTTTTCAACAATAGCTGTTACTCCCGTGTTCTCGGTGATGGTGACAAATTCATTCACAGCAATGTTCGTAAACGAGTTGACACTGCCCGACGGCCATAATATTTTAATCGAATCAATTACAAACGCGCTGCCTAAACCGAAGTGGGCTCTGAGATCATTCTGACTGTTGTATCCCATCTGACCTGTGATATCACGCATCTGCCACACTGGAGCTCCGTTGATGTTTGCCTTCACCATCACTCTTGCTCCGATCGCTGATCTGTTTGAAATAGTCCCCTCGCATTTTATATTTATCCACTTATTTGTATTTTCGCTTGTCGCGTTATTTTGGTAAAGAAAATTGTTTTCATTGTTGATGTTCGCCACAACAAGATCAGCGTCACCGTCATTGTCATAATCCGCAGTACCTGTCCCGAAGGAATTGCCATGATCATTTACAATGTCGCCTGCTGTAATTTTTGTAAATGTACCATCTCCGTTATTAAAGTACAAAAGATCATTCAGATTCTGCCATCTCGTTACAAAAAGATCGAGCCAACCGTCATTATTAAAATCTTCCCAGATCCCGGTCACACAGTAACTTCCTTCTGTCGCCACACTGCCGTCTAAAATTCTTGTAAAGGTACCGTTGCCGTTATTTTTATAAAGATAACTGTTTCTTAACTCAGTATTGGTCACGAACAGATCCGCGAATCCGTCGTTGTTGTAATCTCCCCAGCTTGATGAAAAAGATTTGCCAGTATCCATGGCGATGTTCAGATCGGTAACTTTTGTAAATATGCCGGCCCCGTCATTTTTAAAAAAGAAGTTAGGCCAGGCTACCGTGCCGGCATTCGCGGTGAAAGCGTCCGGTCTGCCGTCATTGTTATAATCGCCCCAGCTTGTGCTTATCGAAGGACTGACTTCATTGACAAATATTCCGGTGATGATCTTTGTAAATGTTCCGTCGCCGTTGTTTGAATAGAGAAATCTTCTCTGCCCGTAATTTGTCACGCACATGTCAATGTAATTGTCATTATTATAATCCACCCAACAGCATGCATTCGAATTGCCAACATCAGTTACGATCGCGCCGGAAGTAACTCTTGTAAAATTTCCTCCTCCGTTATTGTGATACATGAAGTTAAGCTGATTATTAGTATTTGCCACATAAAGATCCGGATTGCCGTCATTATCGTAATCACCCCAGCTTCCACCGAATGTATTTCCGCTGTCAAGAACTATACTTCCCGCTGTTACTTTTGTGAATACTCCGTTACCTTCATTATGATATAAAAAGCTTCGCTCACCCGGAGCACTTGACATATTTCCAATAAAGAGATCGGGCTTTCCGTCACTGTCATAGTCGCCCCATGCACACCCAAATGAAATCCCAGCGTCGTTTACAATTGGTCCTGTAGTAATCTTTGTGAATGTTGTCTGTGAGAATAGACAGTCAGCATTGATCATATAGCAAAATACAGCAATAGAAAGTATGAATAAGTTTTTCATAAATAATTATTTTTAAAGTTATTTTAATATTATCATTTTCTTCTTTTCTCTGTAAATTTCTTCGGACTTTCCATTGCTGACGGTCATCTGATAAAAATATATCCCGCTTGCCATTCCCGATGAATTGAATTCATACTTATACGTTCCTGAGTTCAAATCAGAGTTAACTATTACTGCTACTTCCCTTCCTATGCTATCATAAATCTTCAATGTTACAAATCCCAAATCCCCGCCTTGCCGCGAGGCAGGTGAAATTTCAAATTCCAAATTCGTAACCGGGTTGAACGGATTGGGAAAATTTTGTTTAAGGCTGTATACCTGAGGTAATGAGTTAAGATCTATTATTCCTGTTGTGTTTACTATCTCTACTTTTTTGTTGATAGCGAAATTCCATTTGTCTCCTGTTGTGAACCCGTCGAAGTTGACACTGTTGCCATTTGCAAATATTGTATCGGTACCCAATGATGAAGGTGCTATATATTTGAAATTTATTGTAACAGTATCGTTATGCGGGATGAACGGGCTTGAGTGTGTAAGCTCACTGTTAAACAATCTCAGTCTTTCACCAGCGATCAGGATTCCCTTACCCGTAGCGATATTGGTGCCGCCTCTCATGATCGGACCACCGGATAATTTAATAATGTAACTCGCAGTATCATTGATCTTTACAGTGTCAGGTCCGGTTATCCTTACAATTACGTCCTTCGATGCACCGCCATGACATGTACATCCGTTGCCGTTCTTTCTTGTAGTACCTGTTACGCCTCCCGAAAAAGCATACATGTAAACTGATGATACAAATATGAACAGCAGTGTGATAAATTTATTTCTCGTCATTGCATTAAATTGGATTCGATGCAAAATATTGCTAAGCATCATTTACATCAATGATTATGATTTGAATTGGATTATTTGCGGGATGAGGTGGAGGTTTTTAGGGACAAAAAGAATTTGGAATTTGGAATTTCGAATTTGGAATTTTGAAATTTCGAATTGGGGATTTGTTGGATTTTAGATCTTTGATCTTTGATTTTAGATATCGGATTTGGGACTTTTAGATTTTAGATTTTAGATTTTAGAGTAGATGTAAGGTTAAATTAATACCATAGTATTGAAATCCCCAATTCGAAATCCCCAATCCAAATTGAATGAAATTCCTAAATCCGAAATTCCAAATACCAAATTAGAAAAAATTCCAAATACCAAATTGAATAAATTCCAAATCCGAAATCGCAAATCCCAAATCTTTAACGGATCTTCCTCAAATTATCCTTAAACGTTCTTCCGGAAACAAGCTTTGTTCCGTTCTTCAGATATACAAGATACTCACCGTGAAACCACGGCTTGAGCTCTTTTACGCTGTTTATATTAACGATCGCCGAGCGCTGTATCCTTACAAAGACCGAAGGATCTATTTTTTTTTCGATCGAATTCATTGTATCTCTTATCAGGTGTGACTCATTGTTTGAATATACTCTTAGATAATTCCCTGCTGCTTCGATATGATCGATCTCTTCTGTCTTCAGAAAAAATATCCTGCCTGCGGATTTAATTACCATGCGGTCTAAATATTTTGGCTCAGGTTCTTTTTGTGATTTTAATTCTTTTAAAAGGCTGATTATTTTTTCGTTGTGTTCGGTAGGTGCTTTGGTTTGCAGATGACTTCGCGCCCTGGAAAGAGATTTCTGAAACCTCTCTTTATCAAATGGCTTAAGAAGATAATCAAGTGCGAAGAGTTCAAACGCCTTGATCGCGTATTTGTGATGCGCTGTTGTGAAAATTATTACCGGACTGAATTCGCCTTTGAAGCTTTCTATCAATTCAATCCCGTTCATTCCCGGCATGTGAATGTCGAGAAATATAAGATCGGGTGAAAGTGAATTTATTTTTTTGATCGCGTCGGTGCCATCCTTGCATTCAGCCGAGATCTCAATATCTTTTTCAGCGTTTAAAAAATTTCTGATCTTTTCCCGCGCAAGTATCTCATCGTCGATAATGATCACTTTTATTTTACGGCTATGCATCTTTGACTGATGTTGATTTCAGATTGTGAGGAATGTTAACACAAACAAGCAGCCCTCCTTTTTCTGCATCCTTAAAAATAATTTCGTAATCTTTTCCATAGATCTGATCAAGACGCGCGCGTGTATTATTCAAACCAACTCCTTCCTTTACAATGCTGCCACTATTGTTATTGATGCCCGGACCGTTGTCCTGTACTTTGAGTTCAAGTGTTCCGTTATTCAGGGCGGAAGAGATATCTATTATCCGCTTTGAGCTTTTCATTTCAACTCCGTGCTTGAACGCGTTCTCAACTATCGGCTGAAGTATAAGATTCGGAACCATCACGTTCAGAGTTTCAGGAGCAATGTTCATATTGACTGTCAGCGTATCCTGAAACCGGATCTTCTGAATTTCAATATACTGTTCAAGAAATTCGAGCTCATCTTTCAAAGTAACTTCCTGCACACCAATATTGTCAAGTGAAATTCTAAGAAGATCACTCAGCCGTGTGATCATCTTATCCGCGGCGTCCGCATCTCTGTGCATGAGAGTGGAGATCGCGTGAAGCGAGTTGAAAAGAAAATGCGGCTGCAGCTGCATCTTCAGAGATTGCAGTTCCGCCTGCGCGAGCTTTGACTCGAGCTGAGATAAGTTGTATTGCTGTTCGCGGTTCTTTTTATAATAATCAAAACTGTAAATGATACTCAGTATGATGCAGTACATAAAAAAACTGTCGAAGCTTCCGCCCATTACACCGAACTTTGCATTGCCAAGCTGAGCCAGCAAACCAATCGGCGGCTTTACCGAGTAAGGACTGAAGGCAAAGAACAGGAATATGGTCATGAAACTTTGAAATACAGAAATAAGAATTCCGAAGAACAGAAGCATTAAAATATTCTTTGGAAAATATTTTTTCTCAAGTTTATATTTATCCGCAATAAGAAGTACAAGCGGGGTCAATAAAGCCCAGATCCAGTACGATGACAATCTGTAGGACAGTGCCTGTCCCCAGTCAAACGGCTTGTCAGTGTTTATGCTATATATGAAATTCTGAGTGACAAAGAAAACTGCAAGCAGGCTCCACACAAAAAATATCAGTCCCCACTTCACCCATCGCTTTGACAACATTGCAGACTCCGGCAATTTTATTTTTTTACTTAATGAAAAGTTTACCTAAAATCTAAATCAAATATTTTTAAATTGAAATATTAATTTCATTGATGGAGCCTGTATTTTTTTACCACAAAGACACGAAGACACAAAGAAGACATTTTTAAAAAATAAATTCTTTGTCCCTTTGTGTCCTTAGTGCCTTAGTGGTAAAAGAGAAAACTTTTTGGACCGGATATTTTTCATAAGGTTTGCAAGATCATGATCCTGCGCAGGTTTTTTTCACCACTGTGCCAATGAGAAAAACAATTTAAAAAAATAAATTTATTTTCACCACCAAGACTGAAGACACAAAGAAAACATTTTAAGAAATAAATTCTTTGTGTCTTTGTGACTTTGTGGTAAAAAACATCTGTGGTGAAACAAAATCAGAAGTTTAGATAAGAGTTTATTCCGGAGTTTAACTGAGCAGCGCTTTCTCTCACAGTATCAGCAAATTCGTTTTCACCGCAATCTTTTGATGCGGAATAAATTATACCGCGGCTTGAGTTGATGAGAAAGTTTTCTGAACGGATATTTTTCATAAGGTTTACTAGATCATTTTCCTGCGCGCCGATGCCCGGTATGAGAAGCGGAATGTCAGGATGGGACGAAGTAAACGTGTTTAGCTCTGATGTATGATTCGCTCCGAATACAAACCCGGTATTATCATTCGCATCACGGCTTAAACTTTTTTCAATGATGATCTCATACAAATGTTTGTCACCCACTTTCAATTTTTCAAAATCCTTTGCGCCGGTATTGGAAGTAAGAGCAAGTATGTATACCGCTTTGTTTTTTCTTTTAATGAAAGGAGCGACAGCATCTTCGCCCAGGTACGGATTGATCGTTATAGAATCAAAATCATACTTATCAAAATATGTCTTCGCATAAAGCTCCGCGGAATTTTCAATGTCACCTCTCTTATAAGTACAAAAATCTTCAGCTCAGCCGTCTCGACCCAGTTACTACTGCA
>JBDTLQ010000119.1:0-8343 GCA_039934715.1 Ignavibacteria bacterium
AGAGCGCAATGCCATCTGTGTTTTTCAAAGTAGTCAGGCGATGGCATTCAAGAGCACAATGCCATCTGTGTTTTTCAAAGTAGTTAGATTCTTACAAAGTTTTAAATTATTTTTACCAAAAAATTTTATAAAGAAAAATCTCACTGATGGCAAAATCCAAAGCAGCACAGAAGCCCATATTAAAGACAACAAGCAGCTTATCGAAAACAAAACAAGTCTCCACTTCCGATTCAATATCAAAATATGAAAATTATATTTACATAGGGATTATTATTTTAGCTGTACTGATCTTTTTTAAGGACGGAATATTCAGCGGCAAGGTCTTTGCAACCAGTGACAATCTCGCTTTTGACAGCTTTAAGACATTTTTGAATGATGCAAAAAAAAGCGGGGTGTTCGCGCTTTGGGTTCCCTACATTTTCATGGGAATGCCAAACTTCCCGGTCATCGGATTCAATCCCCGCTCCTATGATTTTTTATACACCTTCTGGGAAAGTGTTTATGCTTTCATTACTAATTCAGATTCAAATTCCGTATTACCTGTAGTAATGTATTATGTGATCTTCGGGATAGGTTTTTATTTATATACAAACTACAAATTTAAGAACAGGTTGATCGCGTTATATTGTTCGCTCTCAGCGACATTCGCGACAGACTACATTCAGAGAATTGTCGTTGGTCATAATACAAAAGTTCTGGCGCTAGCTTTTTTTCCGCTGATACTGTTAACCATCGATAAGCTGATAGATGCCTTTGATCAGAAGAGATCTCTCTTCTCATTTTCAAATCTTCTTAACTTTGTATTTCTTGCATTGATGCTTCACATACAATTGAGCTCTAATCATATTCAGATGATCTTCTACTCTTATCTTATGATAGGAATATATCTTTTATATCTGATCGTCTACAGGCTGGTAAAGAAAACCAATGTTTCAGGAATAATAAAAGGAAGTATCTTTTTTGTGATCGCGACGTTAATCGCAGTATCAATGAGCGCGGATGTACTGATGACAATGAAGGCATACAATAAATACTCGATCCGCGGCGAAGCAAGCATTGAAGCAAAGCTGGATACAAAAGTTGCAAATGACTCACCACTTGATTATGAATATGCCACCAACTGGTCATTTAGTCCGGGCGAAGTGATCACATTCCTTCTTCCTTATTATTACGGATTCGGGGATGTCGAAGTGCAGGGACAGAAATCGAATCTCTACTGGGGACAAATGCCGTTTACAACAAACCCGATGTATTTCGGAGTGATAACTCTTGTACTATTCGTGATAGGAGTTATTTATAATTTCAGAAAGAATCCGGTCGTGCAGGCGATGACGGTGATAGTGTTTTCATTTCTTTTCTTATCCTTCGGAAGAAATTTTTCCGTGCTGTATGATCTGTTCTTTAATTACTTCCCGTTCTTCAGCAGCTTTCGTGCTCCCGTAATGATACATCATTTTATGGATATCGCTATAGTTATAGTCGCGGGGTTTGGTCTAGAGTCTATCGTTGATATCGTCAAAGATAATCTTCAGACTGAGAAGTTCAAAAAACTATGTTATGTATTTTTCGGGATCGCGGGTTTAATGTTTATTGTTTCGATAATCGGATTTGAAAGTTCATACAGTTCATCGATCAACTCCAGTCCGCTGATCGATAAACTGAAACAGCAGGGAGCAACCGCCCAGCAGATCAGTCAGTACACAAAGCAGATATCATCAATAGCCTATGAAAACATTACCGGTGATCTGAGGCTTCATGCGTTCTTCATAATTCTGGTTGTCGGGCTGGCATATATGTATGCGACGAAAAAATTATCTATGAAATTATTGCTTGTCGGAACGATCCTTATTGCAATGATCGATCTCTGGAATGTGAATTTTAAAACTCTACACTGGGATAATCCGGGAGAACAGAACAGTGAGTTTCAGGATACGGATTATACCAACTGGTTTCTGAAAACAAATCCGGATACTTATACATATCGTGTAGCTGAGTTCAGCGGAGGACGGCTTACGACAAAAAATAATCTTGCATATTACAGGATCCATTCATTCAACGGGTATCAGGGCGCGAAGATAAGAATTTACCAGGATGCTGTGGATATTGCCGGCGGAGAAAATCCATTACTGCTTGCTCTAGGCGGAGTAAAATATATTCTCTCGGATAAACAGCTTCAGGATACATCGTTAGTTCAGGTTTTCAAAGGAACAAAATTAATTTACGAAAACAAAAATTATATTGGCGAGGCTTTCTTTGCGGATGAATACAAAACTGAAAAGGATATTGACATACTGAATCACATAGGTAACATGGATTTCAATCCGGGAAAAGTTGCCTTCCTTGAAAATGATCTTACACAGAAAATCGATAAGCCGGATTCAGCAGTCAATGTAAAATTAATAAAAGGCGATATTCATGAACTCGAATACGAGGTCAATGCCAGCGGCAACAATCTGCTGGTATTCAGCCAGATATATTTACCATTCGGATGGAAGGCATACATTGACGGAAATGAAACAGAATTTTATAAGACAGATTATTTTCTAAGATCGGTCATTGTACCAAATGGAAAGCATACAGTGACTTTTAAATACGAACCATCTACTTACTACACAGGTAAAAAGATCAGCTTAGGAGCAAATATTTTTCTTTCGCTAGTTCTTATAGCTGGAATATTCGGTTATGTAACGAGCAGGAAAAAGGTTAGTGGTGGCGTGAAGGATGTAAAAGAATAACTTAGTTCGGATTATATCTTGTAATACAAAATAAAATCCTTTAAATTTTTTAAAAAAACTTAAAGGAGGAAATTATGTTTACAAGCAAACTTTTTTCATTTGCGTTATTATTTTTTTTTATTACCTGCAGTTACCTTTCAGCTCAGACAAATCTATACATAAGACTAAACACATCAAACGGTGAGACCGCTTACATTGGAGATAATTATCTTAATACCCACTGGCCGAATCATCCTGACTTTCTCGCAGCGACCTGGACAAACGGTTCGCCTGCAAGTGCAAGAACCCTGTGCAGATTTGATCTTGGTATGATACCTGAAGGTTCTTCGATCACAAGCGCGAAGCTTTCTTTATTCGCAAACCCATCAAACAATAATGCAAATCATGAAGGGCCAAATGAAACTTACTTAAGAAGAGTAGTTTCTCCTTGGGATAAAGATACTGTATTGTGGGAGCCCCAGCCTGACTATACTCATCATCACGAAGTGCTGCTGCCGATGGTAGCGGGCACTGATAATCTCATTGATATCGATGTCACAGATCTTATCAAAGATATGACACAGAATCCGGGAGAGAATTACGGATTTATTTTCATGCAGAGATTTGAATACATTTACCGTTCTGCAAACTTCGCATCGATCACATGTCCCGACAGTTCGGTAAGGCCTCTCCTTAAAATTACATTTGATAGTCCGACACCTGTGGAGCTATCATCTTTCAGTTCAACTACAGATAACAGAAACATAACATTAAGATGGACCACAGCGACTGAAAATAATAATTCCGGATTTGAAGTACAAAGATCACCTGCTAATGACAATTCAGTATGGAACAAGATAGGATTTCTAAACGGCTCGGGAAGCTCAGACTCTCCGCATGATTATAAATTTGAAGATAGGAACTTAACGTCGGGAAGATATAACTACAGATTAAAGCAGATCGACTATAACGGAAATTTTAAATTTTACGAACTGGCAACGGAAGCAATCGTGGGTATCCCGTTGAAATTTTCTTTGTCACAGAATTATCCTAACCCGTTTAATCCTTCAACTAAAATAAACTTTGATATTCCTCAGGACGGAAAAGTTATTTTGAAAGTATATGACATAAGCGGAAGGGAAATTAAAACTTTATTGAATGAGTTCAAAACTGCCGGATATTATTCACAGTTATTTGATGCAAGCAATTTATCAAGCGGAGCGTACTTTTATACGCTGCAGGCAGGTGACGTTGTTATTTCCAAGGATATGATACTTGTAAAATAGTTTATCTTAAATATTTACTTTTGTTTTTTAAGAATTTTTAAAATAATGTATTTAGATTCTCTTCATCCATCTGTTAAGCATTGCCAGTCTCCATATAGTACTTGAATGTCTGTTGTTACCGTTTTTAAAATCACTTAGAAGAGCCTGTGTTTTTTTCTTGTCGATGAAGTCAAGCCTGCTGTAATCAATATCGAGCAAATGACTTAAGTACCCACGGAGCCAGTGAACTTCCCCCGGTGTAACAAAGCCTTTCTTGTCTCTTCTTTCAGTGATCTTCTTCGGAAGAATTTTCTCAAGCGATCTTCTCATTATATATTTCGTCTCAGAGTTATTTATCTTAAAGTCATTTGGCAGTGTGAAGCAAAGTTCAACGATCCGGTGATCGAGGAACGGCACTCTTGATTCGATTGAATAACTCATTGAATTGAAATCAACACAGTATAAAATTGAAGGCAGGCTGGTATGAAAAACATTGTGATATAAAAAATTATTCACCTTAGTTGTATCAAAATGTTTTAGAAAAAACAGATCTTTATGATTTTTATCCCCTATAACATTTCCGTTATATTTATACTCAAGGTGATATAAACTATTCTCATTGAAGAAAGTTGACAAAAATGATTTTGAATATATGTCAACGGTTTTTTTAAAGTCGTAATTGTGATAATGTTTATAATTATTGATCAGTGAAATTCCTTTGAACAGTCTGAGCCTGCTGAATTCATCTGCAAACAACCTGTAAAAAGTATGAAGGTATCCACCGAGTATCTCATCGGCGCCCTGTCCGTCTATAGTAACGGTGACACCTTCCTGCTTTGCAAGCTTCATTACAAAATAATGAGAGATCAGCGAGCTTCCGTTTATCGGAATGCTGAACTTATTAAAGATATCGTCAAATGAATTTTCAATATCTTTATTTGTCGGTGATATATAATATGGAGTAAGGTTAGGATATTTACTTATAACTTCTCTTACAAAGGGTCTTTCATCAAATTTATCCTGCATTCCTTCATAGTATGCGGTGAAGCTTTTTATTTTTTTATCACCGTTAATGATTGAAAGCGCCGAAGCCATGGCGCTGCTGTCGAGTCCGCCGCTAAGACAAACACCCAAAGGTACATCGCTGCGGTTGTGCAGTTTTATTGAATCAAAGAACAGGTCATGAAATTCATTTTTCTTTTCTTCGAAAGAAATATTCTTCCGGTCTCCGAAATCAGTTATGTCCCAGTATTTTTCAATTATTGCTTCGCCGTTTTTTAAAGTTAAATTGTGAGCGGGCGGCAGATTTTTAATTACTTCAAAATAAGTTTCATCTTCGTAGGTAAGCCATCCAAGCTGCAATCCGCGGTAAACCTGTTGAAGATTAATTTGATTTGTATAAGCCGGTGTAAGCTGCAGTGCTTTGATTTCGGATGCAAAGTAAAAATCTTTATTGTTTTTAATATATAAAAAAGGCTTGATCCCGAACCTGTCACGCGAGCAGAACAATTCTTTTTTTGTTTCGTCCCAGAGCGCAAATGCCCACATACCGATAAACCTCTTTACGCATTCTGTTCCCCACTCTTTGTATGCAGCTGTTATGACCTCCGTATCGGATTGTGTTCTGAAACAGTAATTTAATTTCTTAAGCTCGGATCTTAATTCAATGTAGTTATAAATTTCGCCGTTAAATGTAAGAACAAGATCCTGATAATGAAACGGCTCATTAGCCTCTGCACTAAGATCAATAATGCTTAGTCTGTTATGCCCTAATGCAATACCATCTTTAAAATATTTTCCGGCATTTTCAGGTCCGCGATGATGTGTGATTTCAAGCATTTGAGACAATACTTTATCTGAATCAAACTTTGTTATATTTCCGGAATAAAACCCCGCTATTCCGCACATTCTTTACCTGTCCGTATATTTTTCATAATTAATTTCAAATTACCTGAAACGAACGCTAAGTTAAATAACAAATAATTTCTTATCATAGATTATACAAAAACCCTCATGGTAAATTAATAATCTCTTAAGAATTGTATTTAAAAAACTGTAGCACTATTTTTAGCAAATTTATTTACTTATGATAAAATCAAATTCTTTAAGGATATTAGCTTTGCTGTTTTTAATTCTTGCTTCTTCAAATTTTTACGGTTGCGGTTACAATAAACTTGTAACTCTTGAAGAGGAAGTGAACTCCGCCTGGTCACAGGTTGAAAATCAGTATCAGAGAAGGGCGGATCTTATTCCCAATCTGGTAAATACTGTAAAGGGCGCAGCTGATTTTGAAAAAAGCGTGCTTACTGAAGTTACCGAGGCAAGAAGCCGTGTAGGTCAGATGAAATTGTCAGTGGAGGATCTGAGTGATCCGCAGAAATTCCAGCAGTTCCAGCAGGCTCAGGACCAGTTGTCGGGCGCGCTGTCCCGGTTGCTTGTTGTTTCGGAAAATTATCCGCAGCTGAAATCGAATGAAAACTTTCTTCAGCTTCAGTCACAACTTGAAGGCACTGAAAACAGAATATCAGTTGAAAGAAGACGTTTCAACGAAGTAGTTCAGAACTATAATACAGAGGTGAGGAGTTTTCCGACACTCATAGCAGCGAAAATTTTCGGATTCAAGGAAAAAGAATATTTTAAATCAGCCCCCGGAAGTGACAAGCCGCCGGGAGTGGAGTTTGATTTTAAGAAGAAGGAAGAAAAATAATGATTAATGAATAATGAATTATTGAAAAATTAGAAGGTGTGTAGTAAATAAATGGAAGTTGCAGATCATGATTAAATTATGAATTTATTTATAGAAAGGATGAGTAGAAGAGTGGCACATCAATCAGTGCAAATGTAGAAGAAGCAGATGGTGGAATTTCGAAATTGGATTTTTCAAATAAGATTTCGATTGCTTATGAAGGAAGCAAAGGAAACACATTACTGGATAAGATTATTGAAGGAAACGGATTATATTGATGAAAGAATATATACTATTTTATAAATGACTATAATGAAATTTGCAAAATATTATTCTCAATTCTAAAAACAACTAGAATCTATAAACCAAAATTATCCAATAATTAATAATTCATTATTACTCATTATTCATTAATCATTACTCATTTATAAGATTTGCAGGCTGTAATTATGGCGGGCGGATTCGGGACAAGGTTAAGACCTTTAACCAATAATATTCCGAAGCCGATGGTTCCCATCGTCAATAAACCGATACTCGAGCATATAATAAATCTTTTAAAGACACACTCGATAAAGGATTTTGTAGTTCTGCTTTTTTATATGCCTGATGTGATCCGGAAATATTTTGGCGACGGACGAAAATTCGGAGTGAAGATAAAATATATTGTTCCCGGAGAAGATTACGGAACGGCGGGAGCAGTTAAACTTTCCGAGCAATATATAAAGGATAAGTTCATAGTGATCAGCGGCGATGTCCTCACTGATTTTAATCTTACCTCAATTGCGGAATTTCATGAAAAGAAAAAAACCATCGCTACACTTTCTTTGTACAGCGCGAAGAACCCGCTTCAATTTGGAATTGTCCTGACAAATCCGAAAGACAGGATCGTAAGGTTTTTGGAAAAGCCATCCTCATCGGAAGTTTTTTCCGATACCATTAATACCGGCATCTACATTTTCAATAAAGAAATTTTTGATTTCATACCACCCGGCGAAAGTTTTGATTTTTCTCAAAACCTGTTCCCGCTGCTGTTAACCAACAACATTCCCATTTACGGTTTTAAAACCAAAGGATACTGGCGCGATGTCGGCACTCTTGAGGAGTACATTGATGCCAATATGGATACGCTTAAAGGTAAGCTTAACTACATTAAGGATTTTGATAAAAAGGGAAACTGCATCAGTAGGAATGCAAAGATCGATAAGTCCGCAAACATAGAGAACAGCATCATAGGAAATAACGTGATCATAGAAAAAGATGCAGTGATAAAAAATTCAGTCATCTGGGATAATGTAAAAATTGAAACAAAGTCGAAGCTGCTTTTTGATGTCATCGGACGAAATTGTTTTATCGGCAAAGGGACAAGGATAAATGATTATGTTTTTATTGGGGATAACTGTTATATCGGGCGCAATGTTTTTATCAGCTCAAGCATAAAGATCTGGGACAATAAGAACATTGAAAACAATCATAAGATAACCCGCAGTGTAATTTATGACGACAGGTTCTTCAGCGACCTGTTTACAAATTCACGAATTACAGGTCTATCTAATCTTCAGATAAATCCGGAGTTCGGAGCGAAGCTCGGCTCGGTCTACGGCGCGTTCATCGGACAGGGAGCTAAGATATTAATTGCCAGAGACAGTGATTTTATTTCCAATATGATCAAGAGGTCTGT
>JBDTLQ010000120.1:0-8313 GCA_039934715.1 Ignavibacteria bacterium
ACTCTCGGATTCATTTCTATGACGATCACTCTTCCTGTTGCCGGATCAATTGCGAATTGAATATTCGAACCTCCGGTCTCTACCCCTATCTCTGAAATTATTTTTTTTGCCGCGTCACGCAGTTCCTGATACTGCTTGTCACTTAATGTCTGTGAAGGAGCAACTGTGATTGAATCACCGGTATGAACTCCCATCGGATCAAAATTTTCAATTGAACAGATCACGACAAAATTATCATTGATATCTCTCATTACCTCAAGCTCAAATTCTTTCCAGCCGATCAGAGATTCTTCTACGAGAACTTCACGCGTAGGAGAAGCATCAAGTCCGCGGTTAACAATGGATTCAAACTCTTCAATGTTGTAAGCGATCCCGCCTCCAGTTCCGCCTAGTGTAAATGAAGGTCTTATAATAATAGGGAAACCGATCTCATCCGCAAAACTTTTTGCCTCAGAAAAATCTTTAACGAACCTGCCTTTAGCTACATCAAGTCCTATCTTCTGCATGGCGTTGTGAAAAAGTTCTCGTGACTCTGCTTTTTTTATCGAATCGATTTTCGCGCCGATCAGTTCGACATTATATTTTTCAAGGATTCCTTTTTCATAAAGATCCATTGCCGCGTTCAATGCGGTCTGACCTCCCATTGTCGGCAGTATCGCTTCGGGTTTTTCTTTTCGGATTATTTTTTCAATGTAAGCAGCGTTGATCGGTTCGATGTAGGTCGCGTCCGCGATCTCGGGATCGGTCATGATCGTCGCGGGATTGGAATTAATAAGTACGACTCTGTAGCCTTCTTCCTTTAATGCCTTTACAGCCTGCGTTCCGGAGTAATCGAACTCGCAAGCCTGACCGATCACTATCGGTCCGCTTCCTATTATCAGAATTGTCTTAAGGTCAGTTCGCTTTGGCAAAAAATATTTTCATTATATTAACCACGCCTGAAATTTATTTCAGAACGATCATGCTTTTGGTTTCAATAAAGGAACCTGAGCTGACCATGTAATGATATGTACCGCTTGGATAATCTGTCGCATTCAATACTACTTCGTAGCTTCCCGGGGTTAAAAATTCATTCACTAATTTCTTTACTTCTTTTCCAAGAACATCATAAATAATTATAGTCGTAAAATCTGATCTTACAATATCGAATCTAATTTTGGTTGTCGGATTAAACGGGTTCGGAAAGTTTTGATGCAATGAGAAAGTTTCCGGAATGCTTGTTGAATAGTTTCCAACCGAAACATTCACCGCGTTCAGGGTTGCTTCCGCATTCACTCTCCCCCACCCAAAATAGCTGTCGAAACCTAAACTGTCTTCACTGGGAGGGCCGATCTGATCAACTGCATACTCCTTTATCTTTTGATATACCTGCTCAAATGTTAGTGTATTATTTACCCCGAACATCAGTGAGATCAATCCGGAAACCATTGGAGTTGCCTGTGATGTACCACACCAGTAATTTGTCAGAGTAGGATTAAATGCATCCAGCCCGAGTATCATGTCTCCCGGCGCTATAAAATCTATGTGCGACCCGTAACTGCTTCCGCCACCCCAGCAAAATGGAACTGCACGGTTGTTACGGTTATTCATTGCGCCTATTGCTATCACATTATCAAATGCTGCGGGGTAATAAGGGATGTTGTTATTATTGTTCATCATCGACACAACGACAACTGCTCCCGATGAATACGCGAATGTAACTGCGTCGGCAAGTGCCTGGCTGTAGCTGCTTCCGCCGACACTCATGTTTAAAACTTTTGCTCCGTTGCTGATCGCGAATGTAATACCCGAGATCCACCATGTGTAAAATCCGGAATTGTTAGCGTCAAGGATCTTAACCGGAATAATTTTACAATTCCAGTTCATCCCCGCGACAAGAGAATTATTATTTCCTTTAGCTGCTGCTATGCTTGTTACGTTTGTTCCGTGTCCCTGATCATCCGTCGGATCGTTATCATTGTTCGCGTAGTCATATCCGTCTAAAATTCTTCCCGAGAATTCCGATGCGCCGGGAGGAATACCGCTGTCAAGTATTGCGAGCTTTATGGATTCAACTCCGGTTGAAACATTCCATCCGTTTGTGATATTGATATCCGCTCCCGGAATGCCCACGGATCCGTTCACCGTCTGACCGGTATTGCGCAAGCCCCATTGCAGATTGAACATCGGATCGTTTGGAATTATTGACGAGTTATTTTTTTCCAAAGAAGAACATTCAACTTTTTTTCCGGATCCTTCTCCCTTAAAATCCTTTTCCGCGTATTCAATATAAGGACTTGACTGCAATGAAGTGATAACACTATTTAAAAAATCCCCGTCGTTAATTTCCGCAATAAAAATTCTTTCGACTCCTCCTGCTAGCGAACCTGTTGTCGCGTCGGGCATCACTGCGCGGATCGAACGGATTTTAAAGTACGAAAAAAATTTATTCAAGGCTGGCTGATCAGTTCTTTTATTTTCGGTAAAATATGAACCGCTGGGAGTCTTAGGCACTAAGCTTTTGAGTTGTGAAAATATCTGACTGCCGGATTTGAACTTGATTATTATTCTTTCCGGATGATAATTCTGCTGTGCTTTTGCAATCACATTAAAAGAGAACGCAAAAATAATTATCAGTATGTAGGAGTATGAAGTAGTTTTCATAATTGTTTGAAAGGAATTGATAAAAATATTTAAATAAAAATAAAAACTATTAACATGAGATTCTTATACATCAACCTGTTTATGAATGCCGTTCTGCGAAACTTTTTTTCTCATATCATCCTTCAATTCTTTTTCATGTTTCTTAATAACTTTCTTTACAAAATATTCCTGTATGTTTATTTTATCAAACGGATCATCTGAGATCTTCAGCAGTTCTTCCTTTTTAGTGTAATTCCCGTTGCTGCCCATTACCCACGTCTTCGCAGTATCGGTAAGATATAGTTTTAAGATCTCAATAAGGTCTTCCTTTATTCTTATATCTTCTATCGGAAAAAGTACTTCAACTCTTCTGTCAAAATTTCTCTGCATAACATCAGCGCTTCCAAGGTAAAGTCTTTGATTACCGTTATTATGAAAATAATACGCGCGGCTGTGCTCCAGAAATCTTCCGACAATGCTGTAAACATTTATATTATCACTAAGTCCTTTGACCTGCGGTCTGAGCCTGCAGATACCTCTTGTTATAAGGTCAATTTTAACTCCGGACTTTGATGCCTGGTACAATCTCATGATCACCTCTTCATCCACCATGGAATTATTTTTAAAGAGAATATATCCGTTGTTATTTTCCTTGTGAGATTTTATTTCATCGTCTATCATCTTGATAATTTTCCTTCTGAGATTCAATGGAGCGATCAACAGCTTCTTGTAGCTCCGCTGTTTTGAATAGCCGGTAAGATAATTGAACAGCTGCGAGGCATCCTTGCAAAAATCAATGTTGGTCGTGAAGAGCCCAAAGTCAGTGTAGATCCTTGATGTGACCGAGTTATAATTTCCCGTACTCAAATGAAGATATCTTTTCATTCCCTTCTCTTCTTTTCTTACAACCAGTGCTATCTTGCAATGAGTCTTCAGTCCGGCTACACCGTAAACAACATGCACGCCCGCGTTCTCAAGCGATCGTGCCCAGATGATATTATTCTCTTCGTCAAACCTTGCTTTAAGCTCAACGACAGCTGTTACCTGTTTGCCGTTCTCAGCAGCTTCGATCAGGGATTGAATAATGGGTGAATCTCCGCTCGTCCTGTAAAGTGTAAGCTTTATAGCATACACATTAGGATCTTCCGCGGACTGCGCGATGAATTCACTGACTGATGAAAATGAATAAAACGGGTGATGCAAAAAGACATCATGCTCTGATATGGTTTTAAAGAAATTTTCTTCTTCCCTGAAATAGGATGATATTCTCGGGGTGTAACCTTCATACTTAAGTTCTCTTTTATCAATTTTGTATAAAGCCATAAGATCACCGAGATTCAGAGGACCGTCTATTTTATAGATCTCATTGTTCTCTGCATCGAGAATGTTCTTCAGAAAGTTAAGCAGCTTATCCGGCATTTTCTTATCAACTTCAAGCCGCACAAGAATTCCAAGTCTCCTTTTCTTTACCTCTTCCTCAATCAATGTAAGAAGGTCGGCGGCTTCTTCTTCTTCAAGCTCCAGATCGGCGTTCCTTGTAATCCGGAACGCAAAACAATCGATCGCTATCATACCGGTAAAAAGTTTTTCGGCGTTTGCTCTTATGATATCTTCAAGCAGGATATACTGGAACTGATTTCCGGATTCATCGGATTCATCCGATTCAATAGGGTAAAATCTTGAAATGTTATTCGGTATCTGAACGACGCAAACCTTTTCTTCAATTTCTTTAGTGTCAGGATCATCAAGGATTATCGCAAGAGCAAGCGAGCGGTTGATCAGGTTTGGAAAGGGATGAACATTGTCAATTGCAAGCGGAGTCAGGACAGGGAATATCTCTTCTTCGAAATAATCATCAACCTTTTTTCTTTCTTCATCATTAAGCTCGTCGTATTTGATAAATCGTATTCCGTTTGCACTAAGACCCGGAGCGATCTCGTCATTAAAGATCCTGTTCTGCTCTTCGATCATTGGTGTAAGTGTTTCATAAATGATATCGCGCTGCTCCTGCGCGGACATTCCGTCTGTTGTAAGCTCGGTTACATTGTTTCGCACCTGACGTTTTAGACCGGCTACACGTATCATAAAAAACTCATCAAGGTTGGTACTGAAAATTGAAAGGAATTTCAGCCTTTCCAGAAGAGGCTGGGTAGTATCCCCGGCTTCTTCAAGAACTCTATTGTTAAATTCGATCCAGCTTAATTCGCGGTTTAACAGATATTCTGATTTTTGCTTTACCATAATTGTAGAATTAATTTAATCCATATAATTTTTATTTACTATGAAATTAATGATATAAATTAAATGCCAGTCAAATCTGTCCAAAACGTTTACATTTGGAAATATCTGATTTTAAACGCTAATAGAACGCAAGGGCCACAAAGAATAAGTTTCTTAATTGAAAAACAACATTTTATAATAAATCTTTGATTTCTTTGCGCACCCTTTGCGCGCTTTGACGTTAAAAAAGTTTTAAGGGATAATTTTAAAAAACAAAAAAAATATTTCACTTGGAAAAAAAAACATATAAATTTCAAAAGAGAAAAATAATTTGGACAGCAATGAATACGCGTATAGACAGTACTTTTTAAATCATGAAGATACACATAAACTGTTACACATAACGCACTATACATTCATTATGACTTGAATAAACAATCTATCTTGATAATTATTCTATAAACCCCGAAGTATCTTTTTATAAATTAAACCGGAGCTATGGGGAAGCCAAAGGTCATTCTCACAATTGTTTTTCTGCTTTTCTTTCTATATTCTTTTAATACAAATTCTCGGGAAAACAAAAATCAAAATCAAAATTCTCTTTTAAGCCTTGATGCTGAAACACTAAACTGGCTTGAAAGGGTTGACTCCGCCGGCGGCAGCGTTTCGGACAGTACTATCGCTGCTGTGGATGATTACGTGAAAGAAGTGAAGGGCCTGAAGTTTCAGTCCGGAAATATCAGAGATCTCATACTTCGTGAAAACTGGTACTGCGGTGATTTCAATTCTGCATTTGTTCCCCTGTTCAGAAATTCAGACGGCTCGTCTTTGATAACCGGTTCATATAAAGATATCAATCATAATTATTCATCAACAGGATACAGTGACACCGGACTTGCCGGAGGCCTTAAGGGAAACGGTACAAGTTCATATCTTGAAACCGGTTTAAATCCCGCTCAGACAACACAGCTAATTACAGGTGACGCTCACTTAATGGTCTTTAGCATGTCTTATTCAAATGATGCGGGGAGAAATGGATGCAGAAATAATTTCGGTGACGGGTTTTATTTTTATCCGAGATATACAAATGGGAATGTATATTTCAATATCAATGGAACTGTTGAATCAGCAGTGTCGACCCCATCTCCAAATGGTTACATATTGGTTCAGAGAACTTCTCCTAATCAAACGAATGCATATTATCAAAACAACTTATTAAACACATTTCAAACAAATTCATTGTACAGGCCAAACGTTGGAGTTACTATCGGAGCTTTTAATGATAACGGTAGTGTCAGCGGATTTCTTTCAATGCGTCTCGGCGGGTATTCGATCGGAAGAAGTTTTAATTATTCACAGGAGTTAATACACTATAATGCAGTTCAAAGATTGATGGATCGTCTTGGCAGAAAATTCCTCGTTGGAAACGAAGTTGATTTCAGATCGAAGCTGTTTACATTTACCGGAAATAAATTAAACATAAATTTTGAAACACGGCCAGAAGGTTTTATTCAATTTGAACTTCAGGATCAGAACGGAGATCCGTTTGAAAATTTTGAAATGGAAGATTGCCCCCCCGTCAGCGGAAATAGTTTTGACTATCAGGTGTCGTGGAATTCAGCCGGTGATCTCTCATCATTAATTAACACTCCTGTTTATCTCAGAATAAAAATGAAAGACGCTGATCTTTACTCATTGAAATTTGCGGATCCGTCAATGTCAATTGATAGTTCTCAGTCGGGGATCATCATCGGATCATACAAACAATTTTTCGCTGACACATTACTCTTTGGAAATAATATTCCCGTAATAAGAAAGATGCATTCTCCTGTTAAACTACCGGAGCCCGTCCTGTCGCCGACCGAAGCATGGGAAGGCAATCTTATCATCACAACTTACAGCAACGTTGCCTATTCATACAGCATTTTTCTCAACAAAAATGTTTTTAAAATGTGGCTGAGGTCAAACAGCAGTACCGGTAGACTTCCGGTATATTATGAATCGGAAGACGGTATTAACTGGACAAGACCCAATCTTGAGTCATTCAAATTCAGCGGAAGTATGAACAACAATATTTTAAGTGATGCCCCGTTATCTCCCGGTGTGTTATATACAGTTGTTGATGACTCAGTGTATAACAATGGTGACCCCAACCGGAGATACAAATCTGTTTATAATTTTCATACAACACGAGAGAACAGTAAGCTGTATGTTTCCTTTTCTTCCGACGGATTGAACTGGGTTCCTTACAGCGGTAATCCTGTCCGTCATATCGGGGAGGATCTTTCGTCTTCAGGCTGGAATCCTGTTCTGCAAAAATATCTCGGATACTTCCGGGATTCACTTGGAATAAGAAATGTCGGAAGATATGTTAGCGCTGACTGGATCAACTGGGCTTACACCGGAACGATCTTAAAACCTGATGCGATGGATATTAAGACAACCGAGTTTTATAATATGCAGGTGCTTTTCAAAGACAGTGTCTACTGGGGCTTCGCGGGACATTTTCAGATGAACCAAAATGCTGATGAAGAACCGGCCGTTCCGACAAGGACCGATAACACTGTATTCATAGAATTATTATTTTCAAGAGACGGAATAAATTTTACAAGATGCGGCAACAGACAGCCTTTCATAAATTACGGAAATACAGGCAGCTGGGACGATGAGATGGTTTACACCGCGGGTGTTCCCGTCAGAGTCGGAAATGAATTTTATATTTATTATAACGGATTCAACTTCAAGCATATGGCTTCTCCTCCTCCTCCTGCTGACGGCGGTCCGCCGAAGAGTCACATAGGTCTTGCTAAAATGGGAGTAGACAGGTTTGTATCTCTGACAGCATTTTAAATTAAATAGCTGTCAAAAGTTTATGATAAACTTCTACAGGCTGATATTTATTTTTTCTTTATAATACTTTTCAATTTTGGACCTGATCTTTTCTTCGGTTCCTAAGGTGAGGATTTCTTCACAAAACTTTTTTGCATCTTTATAATTCACCTTACGGATTATCTGTTTTATTTCAGGAAACATTGAAGGGACTACACTCAGTTCGTCTATTCCGAGACCGATAAGCACAGGCGTTGCAAGCGGATCAGATGCCATTTCTCCGCATACGCTGATCCTTATTTTATTTGCATGTGCAGCTTCAGTGACCTTCTTTATTACTTTTAAAACCGCGGGATGAAACTGCTGATATAGATTTGAGATGTATTCATTTCCCCTGTCGACCGCAAGCAGATACTGGATGAGATCATTTGTTCCAATACTGAAAAAGTCAACTTCCTTTGCAAGCTCGTCTGCGAGAAAATAAGCCGACGGTACTTCGATCATTATTCCGATCTCAATTTTTTTATCAAAGCCGATCCCCTGTTTCCTGAGATCTTCCTTTACTTCATTCAGAATTTTTTTCGCTTTAACGACCTCTCTTACAGATGATATCATCGGGAACATTATCTTGAGATTCTTTTT
>JBDTLQ010000121.1:0-8300 GCA_039934715.1 Ignavibacteria bacterium
CAATACCCAATACTTAATACCCGAGACTATGAACGGCATTTACATACACATCCCCTTCTGCAGTAAACGATGCGACTATTGTGATTTTTATCTGATCACAAATCTCAAAGTCATTGATAAGTTTATTTCAAGTTTGAAAAAGGAGGTCACACTTTCTTCAGAATTTTATAATGGGGAAACATTCGATTCAATATTTTTTGGCGGAGGGACACCGTCCGTTCTGTCTCATTTCCAATTTGAGGACCTGCTTAATCATCTGAATAAAAATTTCAATATCAACAATAAATCAGAGATATCAATGGAGTCGAACCCCGAGGATTTTTTAGAAAAGAGTTTGAAAGAATACAGAGGTGCGGGAATAAACAGGATAAGCTTTGGTGTTCAGTCATTCCTCGATCACGAGCTGAAATTTCTGACGAGACAGCATTCAGCCAAGCAAGCGATGGATGTCATAAAGACAGCTTCAGAATATTTTGATAATGTAAATCTTGACATTATTTACTCACTCCCCTCTCAGAGTATTAGCGATATTGACAAGTCTTTGTCTGAAGCTATTGCAAGGAATGTAAAACATATCTCTGCTTACACATTAACTTTCGAAGAAAGAACTCCTTTATATAAATCCTTACAGAAAAATCTTGTTAAAAAAAATCTCGATAGCACCGAGGCTGAAATGTATGATTTTGTTTCGGGCAAATTAACTTCCGCTGGTTTCAGGCATTATGAAGTTTCAAATTTCGCCAAAGAAAATTATGAATGCAGGCACAATCTGAAATACTGGAATTATGAAAACTATATCGGCTTCGGACCATCGGCGCATTCAATGGTTAACGGAGAGAGATGGAATAATCACAGGGATATTATAAAATACAATTCAATGCTGGAGCAAAATATTCTCCCGGTTGAAGAAAAATATAAATTATCAGATAAACAAAAGAAGCTTGAATACATTATGCTTGCTTTGAGAAGCACAGGTATTAACTTTGAAAAGTATAAGAAGATATTCAATCAAGATTTCAGGAAAGTATATTCAGGATCAATTGAAGAGCTTTTCAAAAATAATTTAGGAAATACGAACAACGAAACATTCGCCCTCAACAGCAAAGGTTATGCTATCGCGGATGAGATCATTGCAAGATACTTCTGATCAGAGTTTTTTTGATTTTTTGTTTTTACTGATTTTAACCGTCTCTCCAAAATTTATTTTATCACCATATAATTTATTTGCAACAAAGATAGTAATGAGAACGATTGGTACTGCCGCGATCAGATCTATGACGTAATGATAGCGCAGATAAACTGTTGAGAATACCATAAGAATTGTGTAGGGAAGATAGAAGTAAAATGATTTCGATCTTATCTTGTGTGAAAGATATGTGATCAATGTCATCAGTATCGTATGCCCGGAAGGAAACGCGTCCCGCTGTGCAAAGTCCTGTGGATTTGGAACCTTGCCCGGGATTGATTCTCCAATGTCTATAAGATACCTGATCTTTTCGGCAAGGAAAATTCCCGGAAGCTCAAGATTCATGTTTTGAAAATTATGCAGAGTGAATCTCGGCCCGATAGCGGGTACAAGTACGTATCCCAGGAATGAAAGATAAAATCCGAAGAACACAACAAAGATAGCATACTTCAGCTCTTCGTACCTGTGCCATAGATAAAGCTCCATCCCGTAAATTACAAGCATCGCGTAAAAAGCTCCGTATATGATCTGAAAAAATTCTACAGCGAAAGGATTGGAGTACCTGCTCAGAAATTCTGTCGGGTTGACACCAAAGATCCATTGGTCAATTCTTATCAGCTCGCTGTCGTAGAGTCCGTGTCCGAGACTGATCATTATCAGATAGATCTCTTTAAAGCAGACGAGAATCATGAATCCCGGATACCAGAATCTTAAGAATCTTGAAAAGGATCGATGGGTCTTTATCGATTCAGGTTTTTTTTCATAATGAGAAACGAAATAAATTATTGACAGGCAAAGACCAATGTTTATTAAAGGTATGAGAAATCTTTCCGGGGAACTGTTGATAACGATCAGGCTGATGACCGCAAGAAGTATAAGGAAGATCTGATTGGTAACATCCGGGATCTCCAGGTATTTTATATTTACTTTTATGAACTTAATCAAACATGTTTAATGAGTAAGCAAAAAAGTTGAGATTGCCAAGAAAATAGAAATACCAATGACATCCTGAAACGCTGTTTCAAACGGACCCGAAGTGATCGCGGGATCGAAACCAAGTCTCTTGGAAAGCATTGGTGATACAGTCCCGATGATGCCTGCAATATTTATTGATATGAACATTGACAGAGCGACTGAAGACCCGAATTTAAAGGGTTGAGATTCGCTTAAAATATATCCGAAGGCTCCAACCACGATCCCTACTGCCGAACCAATTATCATATTAGTTTTAATCTGTCTTATCAGCGGCTCCCACCACCTGTTAATATTTACATTGCCTGTATCAAGACCTCTTACAACTATCGCGGCGGACTGCAGTCCGGTGTTGCCTGAGATCGCGGAAATGATCGGCATGAATGCCGCAAGTAAAATTATTTTACCGAGAATTTCATTGTGTGACTGTACTACAAATACTGCTATCAACTCTATGAGCAAAGTCACCAGCAGCCATGGAAGACGAAGTTTGGCGATTTGAAACGGTGATTTCTTTTCAAGCTCTTCCGCGTCGGTACCGGCCATGCGCGCAACGTTTTCGGTATATTCTTCTTCTATAACATCAACAACATCATCAATGCTGATCTTTCCTATTACCCTGTTGTCAGAGTCAACAACAGGTATCGAAACAAGATCGTAGCTTTGAAAGATCTTCGCGACTTCTTCCTGATCCATGCTCGCTTCAACTGATATCACATCGGGATTCATTACTTCCTTCACCAGTCTGGTGGCATCTCTTAATGCCATTACTAATCTTTTCAAAGACATTATTCCTACAAGTTTTGTATCATTATCTACAACCCATACATTATAGAACTGATCGACTTCATCAGCCTTGTCCTGAATTTCCTTCAACGCCTGTGCAACTGTTAAATATTCATTGACCGCGATATACTCCTTACCCATGATGCCGCCCGCGGTATTTTCATCATAACTAAGCAGCTCCCTTACTTCATGATAATCTTCCTTATCAATCTTATCTAATTTCTCGAGTACTTCATGCTTTGTGTCGCTGTCGAGTTCGGAAACAAAGTCCGTTGCATCATCGGAATACATCTCGCTGACAAGATCGGATATTTTTTCACCGCTGAGCTTTTCTGTAATATATTCTCGTCTGTCATCATTGATCTCGAGTATGACCTCACTGGCAGTTTCATCTTCAAGCAATGAAAAAAGGAAAAGCGCGTCATCTTCTTCCCTGAGATTGTCTATGATAACGGCAATGTCAAAATCATAAAGGTCGGCAAGAATATTCCTCAGAGTTGCTTCTGACTTTTCGTGTATAAGCTCAGTGATGTCATCGAGAAATACGCTGTCAACTTCTAATACAGACTTATTTTTTTTATCCTCTGCCATGAAGATGAAACGTGATTTGAATATTTTTGAGTAAGATTTTTAAATTAAATATTAAGATAGGTTTAATCAATTGAAAAAGCCCAGAGTGCAGTCATAATTTATTTTACCACAGGGACCTGATACACAAAATTTTAACAAATCAATTTTAATAGTCCTTTACCTCAAAGGCTCTAAGACTCAAAGAATATATTTTATATTTTTCACTTTAAAAATTGAAGTGTTCAAGTGATTTAATTTTAATTTGCTTTCTTTGTGTCTTGCGACTTTGTGGTGAAAAAATTAAAAGCAATGAAGTATTCGAATTTATATTATAACTAAGGATAAAATTAAATAAATTGTGATACAAAACTTGCATGAATAAAAAAGTAGCGGACATCCGAAAAGATTATTTATTTGATAAATCAAATAATCTTATTGAAAAAGAAATTCTAACTGATCCGATAAGACAATTCGAAAAATGGTTTAACGATGCCGTTGTTTCAGAAAACATGGATGCGAACGCGATGTCCCTTGCAACCTCAACTAAGAATGGAGTGCCGTCATTACGGACCGTTTTGCTTAAAGGTTTTGATGAACACGGATTCGTTTTTTATACAAACTACTCAAGCAGAAAAGGAAATGAGATGGATGAAAATCCAAACGCATCAATTTTATTTTTCTGGAAAGATCTTGGAAGACAGGTAAGGATCGAGGGTGTTGTAGTAAGAGTCTCCGCAAAAGAATCCGATGAGTATTTTCTTTCACGGCCATATGAAAGCCGTATTTCTGCTGCTGCTTCCGATCAGAGTAAAGTTATTAAGGATCGTGAAATACTTGATGGCAGGTATGACGAACTAAAAGAAAAATATAAGGATGGTGTAGTTCCCCGTCCCTCTAACTGGGGTGGATACAGATTGATCCCGTCTAAAATAGAATTCTGGCAGGGACGACAAAACAGGCTGCATGACAGGATCTTGTTCACAAGAGAAAAAGATAACTGGAAAGTAAACAGACTCGCACCGTAATCATCAACTTTAAATTTATAATATGCATATCAAAATTATCCCTTTTCTGTTTCTTGCTTTTACGATCATATCTTGTTCATCATCAAATGAAAAACCTGCTGTTCCCAACACGTCTCTTGAAAATACAAGATGGGTATTGAGATCATTGAACGAACTGAAAGTTTTTACTCCTGAAAGCGGAAAGGAAGCCTTCATAACTTTAATGAGCAGTGAGAACAGAGCCCGCGGCAATGCAGGCTGTAATACTTTCTTTGGTACCTATACGGTTACTAAAAATCAGATCAAGTTTGGCCCGATCGCCAGAACTGAAATGTATTGTGAACAGCAGATGCAGACTGAAAACAATTTTGTCAAAGCCCTTGAATCGGCCAATAAATTTAAGATCAGAGGGGACAAATTATATTTATATGATTCAATACAATTGCTTGCAACCTTTGAGGCCGTTTATCTTAACTGATGTGAAACACCTGTGCATGGTCATAATTGTCAAAATAGATGTCAATTAGTTATGTTTTTCACTGAACTTCATTTAAAAAGAACATTTATATTTACAATATATAATATTTTCGGTGGCACAACATTTGACAACTCTAAGTTATGTCATTGAAATATTTTTGTATCTTTATACTTCTTCTTTCTTTACAATCTGATATTCCTGCTCAGCAAACCCCGGAAATTGAAATAGGAGAAATTGCCTTTACACCTGAAGGCAAACTAACATTTGATAACGATGTTCTTCTTTCCCAAACAGGGATTAAAGAAGGCGATCTCTACGATATTAATATCTTTGAGAGCTCAGTTACAAAACTACAAAAATTTTATTTTGATAACGGATTTTTTAACGCAGAGATAGATACTACCCTTAAGTTTGATCCGGAAGATAATGTCATTAACATAAAGTATATTGTTCGTGAAAAACAAAGGTATAAGATTGACAGCCTGATATATACCGGGCTGGAGAATATTGGGCCGGAAGTTTCAGTAAAAATTTCAAGGCTAAAAACTCTAAAAGCTAAACAGCCATATAATAAAATTCTGATCATACAGCTTTCAAATGAGATAGTCGACCTGCTGCAGAACAACGGCTACATTAACGCCAGAATAAAAGCTGATTCGGGAACGATCATAAAAAAATATGATCTGCCCTCAGAAAAATTCGCAACCGTGACCGTTGGTTTTGAAGGAGCTGATACTCTGTATTACTTTGGTAAAACAAACATTACAATTGAAAAAAATGTCTATAACGTTTCTGAAGAATTATTACGGGAAGAAATTACATACAAAGAAGGCGAGCTCTATGACAAAAGGAAAAAGCTTAACAGTGAAAGAGGGATGTCTAAAGTCGCCATCGTTCAGAGCGCGCGCATTGAGGTGGAGGCATCGAACGGCAACAAAGTTGATTTCGACGCTAAGATAAAGCTTAACAAGAAAAATGAGATCGTTCCTTATATCAAGGGAGCGACAATTGAAAACCGTTTTTTCATCGGAGGAGGATCGCAGTACACTGACAGATATTTCTGGGGCGGCGGAAGGGTTTTAACCATAGAGCTGGATGCGTTGTATAATTCAATAAAAATCAACCGCTTCGAACTGTCTTCAACATTTACACAACCAAATATTTTCAATAACAGAACCGCACTTAGTGACAAGTTGACTGTAGGATTATATAATCTGGAAGATTCAAAAAATTATTATCTTGGAAATCTTACTACATTGAATTATTTACTTTCCGAAAAAACATTTTACAATAATGCTTTCTTTGATCTTAATCTCGAGCTGGTCCGTTTTAAATTTGATAAAGACAGTTCTAATCTGTTGAACTTGTTTCACTCTTTATTAAGCGGGACATTTGTGCATGATAACACCAACAATGTACTTAATCCTTCAAAGGGATTTTATCATTCTATCTCTGTGGGAAACGCCGGGCTGCTTCCCAAACTTATTGTTCCCTTATTTTCAAATCTTTTTTACTCGCAATTCTTCAAAAGTTTTACCAGCAATAAATTTTATTTTAAAGCTTCATCATCAGCTGTGCTCGCTACAAAATTCGAAGTCGGTGATATCATTGAATATGGAAGCGGGGAAAAAATTGTCCCTGTCCAATCGATATATAGATTCTTCAGTGGTGGGAGCAGCAGTCTTCGCGGCTGGAGAGCGAAGGCTAACGGAGTTCTCGTTGACAAAAATGAAGGCGGAAAGTTTTTGGTGGAAGGAAGTTTCGAGCTTAGGAAAAAATTATTTCCGGGGGCGGATAATTTCAAAAAGAATATTAAAGCCGCTTTCTTTCTTGACTACGGCAATGTATGGGAAGATGATGAGGACTTCAAAATTAATCAGATCGCTTTGGCTATAGGGTTCGGGGTCAGATATGATCTGTTTGTCGGACCCATTAGAGTTGACTTCGGTTTCAAGCTATATGATCCGCTTGATTCGCAGGGCGAGAAGTGGCTCTTCAGTAATTTTGGAAGAATATTTAAAGACAAGTTTGCTGTGCACTTCGGAATTGGTGAAGCGTTCTAGAATCTCATTCTTTTTGCCAGGAAATACTTTTTTTACCACCAAGACTCTAAGACACAAAGAATTTTTTTTTTACCTCTAAGGCTCTAAGAAATAAATCAAATTAATTTTTCACCTCAAAGACCTTTAAGATTCTAAAACCATCTAAGAATTAAATCAAATTAATTTCTCATTACAAAGACACTTTCTGACTAAAACTATTTCTGAAAAAAAAGATTTTATGAACTATATGGTAAGAAAATATTTCTTGATCTTGCCTTTCTTTGTGCCTTTGTGGTAAAAAACTTTTGCTCTTAGAATAAATTTAATTAGAATTTAATTTTATAAGCGATCTTCAACGCTGTTGTATATGAATTCTGTGTGTTGGCTGATCCGCCTGTGCTGGTTTGCTCACGTGAGATCTCCATTATCAATGTTTCCGGCAATTGAACATTCAGTAATTTATTGAGAGGATAATCAGCGGTGAATTCAAAATTCTTGACCTCCTTCAGCAGCTTTCCTCCAACCTTTACTGTAAGGTCGCCGAATTCCGAAGTCACCTCAACATCGGTATTCTGTACATTTCCATCCGTATAATTAAACTGCGCATCAACTAAGAAAGGAAGAACCTCTCTCACGGCCTGGGATATAAAGGATGTAATGTACAGCGAACCAATCGTAGTACCCACACTTGAAGCCATTGTTTTTCTTTCTGAAGTTGAAAGCTCACTCTTATATTTTCCGAACAGCAGATAAGTGATAGCGTCAGCCTGCGCGTTGTCACCCTTGACTTCCGAACCGTCTTCGGATAAAGTGATCGCAACTGCCGGAGAATCGACCTGCCCCTTCACAGTCAGCTTTACTTCTACAGGATAATTCAGTGTGTTCCCGAATTGCTCGGTTGTTTTCATGCCCTGATATATTGCCTGAATATCAAGCACGGGATTCGTGATAAGCCCGTCAAATGTTATTTTCGAATCACTGATTTTGAAATTTCTGTAGAATCGATAGTATGAGTCCTTGACAACATTCACAGATCCCACAGCATTAATATCGTTTCCCGAAGATTTTATGTCAAGATCCGCTGTGATCTCTCCGAATAGCCGGTCACGTGTTAAGTTATTAAAGTCTATCGAGACATAAATATTTTTCTCGGTCTTTACATTGAGATCAAGGTTTAAAATACTTACAGAGTCTTTGCTTTCCGCGATAATGTACCGGTCTCTTTCAAATGGATTTACTTTATAAATATCCTCAGGCTTCTC
>JBDTLQ010000122.1:0-8277 GCA_039934715.1 Ignavibacteria bacterium
AACCATTTTTTAAAGATAACATAGCTTCATCTTTAAAAAATGGTATTTGAAAAATAATACATAGAGTTAAAAAAATGTTTTTATAAAATTAATAACAATCCTCTATATATTATTCCTGCTTAGTTTAAATGATTGAAAATTTCATTGCAAATATATTGTTAGTATTCTGGAATGTCAATGCTCAACAAAATATTCTCAGACAGCCGCTTTCTTTTTTGACAGTCCCATTTTTTCCAGCACATCAAGATGGTTCAATGCATTCTTTGCAGCTTCCTGTTCGGCCTGCTTTTTTGATTTTCCTTTGCCGATCCCGAGACTTCTTTTATTAACAAACACCTCGACAGTAAAAAGTTTATTATGTTCGGGTCCTTCTTCCTTTATGATCGAATACTCGGGAATGAAATCCGTGTGTGCCTGAACATATTCGAGAAATTTGCTCTTATGGTTTTCATCAAACTGGTTCAGCCATTTTATATCAAGCTTCTTAAAGATCTCCTCATTCAAAAATTCTTTTGCCGAATCATACCCCGAATCCATAAAGACTGCTCCGACAAGTGATTCATACGCGTCAGACAGAATGGTATCATAGCCTTCTTCAATTGATTTCTTTGCTGTGAATGAAGCAAGAAGAAAGTCCTGGAGCCGGATATTCTTCGCGCGCTCTGCCAGGAATTTCTTATTTACAAGTATCGAACGGAATTTTGTAAGATCGCCTTCTTCGTTGAGCGGAAAATTTTTGAAAAGGTATTCAGCGACAACAAGATCAAGAACCGCGTCTCCGAGAAATTCAAGTCTCTCATTGGAAATGATCCCTATCTTTAAAGGATTGCTTTTTACTTTAAGAAAGGAGCGGTGAGTCAGTGCTGTTATAAAATAATTTTTGTCAATTATTTTATAATGAATTGCTTTCTGAAATCCGTCAAAGTCAATTTGAAAAATTGCTGTGGATAACAGGTCATCCTCGCTTTTTCTTTCTTTGTAGAATGGGATGAACTTTCGTAAATTTTTTTTAAATAGCTCGAGCATAAGTTTCAATGATGACTGATACGAAAAATTTTTATTCTTCGTATTTTTTAAACACAAGGGCTGTATTGTGACCTCCGAAACCCGAATTTTCGGATAATACAGTTTTAACTTCTTTCTTCATTGCAGTATTAACTACATAGTTCAAATCACATTCGGGATCTTTCTCTTCGTAGTTGATTGTTGGGGGAATAATTCCATCGCGAATGGTAAGTACGGATGCAATAGCTTCGATCGCGCCTGCCGCACCAAGCAGATGGCCGATCATGGATTTTATGGAATGAACAGGAATGTCAAAGGCTCTCTCGCAAAAAACATTTTTGATCGCGAGTGATTCATTCTTGTCATTGTAATAAGTTGATGTGCCGTGAGCGTTTATGACATCAATATCATTAATGCTCATGCCTGAATTAGCAATAGCGACTTTGATTGCTCTTCCGACACCTTCACCTTCGGGAGCAGGTTCTGTTATATGAAAAGCGTCCGCTGTTAATCCGAAACCTGTTATCTCACCATAAATTTTTGCACCGCGAGCTTTTGCAAATTCCAGTTCCTCGATTATAAGAGTAGCACCGCCTTCGCCCATTACAAATCCATCCCTGTTCTTTTCAAATGGTCGTGATGCTTTCTCCGGAGCATCATTTCGTGTTGATAAAGCTCTCATTGAATTAAAACCGCCCACACCCATCGGACAGATCACAGCTTCAGAGCCGCCTGTAACCATTACGTCAGCATCTCCTCTTTCAATAAGCATTACTGAATCTGCGATCGAATGCGCGGATGTTGTACACGCGGAGATCGTTGCGTAGTTTGGACCCTTTAAACCGTATCTCATCGAAATTCTTCCTGCTGCGATGTCCGCTATCAGCATCGGAATAAAGAAAGGACTGATCCTGTCAGGATTACCGTCTCTTTTATACAGGTTGCTTTGCTGATTATGATATGTCCACATTCCTCCTATCCCTGAGCCGTAAACAACCCCGACTCTTTCAAGATCGATCTTCTCAAGATTAAGTCCTGAGTCCTTCATTGCCTCATCCGTCGCGACGATAGCATATTGCGCGAAAGGATCCACGCGCTGAGCAAGCTTTCTGTCCATGTAAGTGATCGGATCAAATCCTTTAAGCTCAGCGGCAAATTTTGTATCAAAGTTTGCCGTATCAAAATAAGTGATATCTGCGATACCACTCTTACCGGCTATCAGATTTTTCCAGAAGTCTTCAACATTTAATCCAATCGGGCTTACTACACCCAGACCTGTGATTACAACTCTTCTCCTCATAAATAATAAATCGATTATATTTTATTTTGCAGCAACTTTTTCAGAAATATATTTTACCGCGTCTCCGACTTTCTGTATCTTTTCCGCGTCTTCATCCGGAATTTTTATATCGAATTCTTCTTCGAATTTCATTACAAGCTCAACCGTATCTAAAGAGTCCGCTCCAAGGTCATTGATAAATGATGCATCAGTCGTGACTTTAGTTTCTTCCACACCTAATTTATCTACAACTGCCTGTTTTACTTTTTTTTCTATTTCTGCGTTAGTCATTGAAAATTTCTCCTTTAGGTTTTTAAAAAAATTAATACTCAATATAGTTAAATCATAAAATCTTTAAAAGTTAATAATTAAAGAAATAAAGAAATATTTTTACATTCAGAGATGTATCTAACAGGATCCGGAGTGTAATTCACCGGTACCGGCAGTATGGAGTCGTATCCGGAAAACTGTGAGCTATTTTAAAAAATATTTATTCGGCGTTGAGTTTAAAATTTAATTTTATTAATTTGTAGAAAGTTTTATTAATTCACCCCTATTTATGAAACTAAACCTTAACAATATGTTTGGAAATAAACCCAAAGAACCTTCTTACAGGGATACTTCTTACAATGAAGAGACAAGAACACCTGCCAGAAACATCAGCGCGCCACAGGATAAGATCTTAACGCTTATTAGTGAGGGATGTAAATTCGAAGGAAATCTCTCATCACCTTCTACAACGAAGATCGACGGTCATGTTGTCGGTAATCTCAGAGGTGAAAGCGGAATGATCATTGGAGAAAAAGGTATTGTTGAAGGAAATGTAAATGCTGTAGATGTCGTGATCTACGGTACAGTAAAAGGAAACATCAAAGCTCATAAGCTTGAACTTAAAAGATCCGGTTCTCTGGACGGGGACATTGTAATTGAAGAGTTCGTTACGGAATCAGGTTCAAGGTTTAACGGAAGTTCAAAAATGGGTGACAGGTCAAAAAGCAATATCATTGACATGAAGGTTGATATAAAGGACAATGACATCGAGATCCATTCAGATGCTAAGAAGGAAAATCTTGCATTGAAGGAAAAACCGGTTCTGAAGTTTCATTAAATTTTTCCAAATCCCTTTTCCAGATCCGAAATAATATCTTTAACACTCTCAATTCCAACAGACATTCTGATCAGAGAATCAGACAGTCCGATCACCTTTAACTGCTTCTTGGTATAATAAGGCTTCCACATTGAAACAGGAAGTGTGACCAGCGTATCTGTTCCTCCAAGACTTACAGAGATTTTACACAACTCAAGTCTTTCAATAAATTTTTTTGTTTTACCAAAATCAGCTTTTATCTCAAAGCTCAGCATTCCACCGTATCCTTTCATTTGTGATTTAGCAAGCGTATGCTGTGCAAAAGATTTCAGACCCGGGTAGAATACCTTATCAACTTTCTTATGGCTGTTCAAAAATTCCGCGAGCTCCATTGCATTTTCATTTTGTTTCTTTACTCTCAAAGCTAACGTCTTTATCCCTCTCATTAAAAGGGAAACGTCGAATGGGCTTATGCTATGACCAACTATGTGTGAGTATTCCCAGACTTTATGTACAAACTCTTTTGTTCCGCACACAACTCCCGCCATCACATCATAATGACCTCCGAGATATTTGGTGCCGCTCTGAAGTATGACATCGATCCCAAACTCCGCGGCATTCTGATTTACAGGAGAAGCAAAAGTTGAATCGATCATAGTGAGAATTTTTTTCTTCCTTCCGAGTTTACCTATAAACATCAGATCAGTTATCTTCATCAGAGGATTAGACGGAGTCTCGATATAAATTATTTTTGTATTTTTTTTCAATGCATCAGAAAATTGTTCATTACTTTCCTGATCCACAAATGTTGTATTTATCCCGAAACCGGGTAGTATGTCTCTTAAAAGTTTTTGCGTTCCTGCATACAAAGTTCTTTGAGCAACAATATGGTCACCGGGTCTTACTGTTGAGATTATTGAAGATGAGATCGCAGCCATTCCGGTACCAAGAACAAGGCTGTCCTCGGTATTTTCAAGCTCCGCCATTTGCTTTGAGACCTGGTTTGAAAGGGGACTGTTGTATCTCGGGTAAAATTTTAAAGGACGGTCCTCGGAGGAAATTTTTGCAAGATGCTCAATAGAAGTTTCAATATAGTTTACTGAATGCCATATCGGAGGAACAACAGCATTCGTAATATTAAACTCTTCCCCTCCATGGACAGCAGAGGTCTGAATACTTTTTTTATTTTTCAATGCTTTAAGTTGAGTAAGTTAAGTTGGTTGAGTAAGTCAAGTAAGTTTGAGTTACTTGTGCCGGTTGTATCAAAGGAAATAGTTAAAATTCATTCATAACTTATCTGGCAGCCGCACTAATACACCTTACTCACCTTACTCACCTTACTCAACTCACTCAACCTGTTCCACACACTCTGTCACACCCCACACACTTTACTTATTCTCAGCAAGCAGCTTCATTTCAATATCTTTCTCAGAGCCGCTTCTCATTATTTTCATTTTAAGTTCTTCACCTGTTCTCATGTCATTCACTACGAACAACAGATCCTGTTCGTTTCTGATCTTCTGACCGTTAGCTTCAAAGATGACGTCCTCGGGTTTAAGTCCTGCATTGTCAGACAAGCCGCCCTTTTGAACTTCAGTTACAACAACGCCCTCAGTTTTTTCAAGCTTAAGATATTTGGCTATCCTTTCATCAATTCCCTGTATCCTGAATCCGACATTGAAATTTCTTTCGATCTTTCCTTTAGTTTTTATTTCTTCCATTATACTTTTTACCCTGTTAATCGAGATAGAGAATCCAACGCCAATGCTTCCGCTGCTGTATCCGCCACCGGTGAAAATGATGGTGTTCATTCCGATCACATCACCATCCGAATTTACAAGCGGTCCTCCGGAGTTACCTGCATTAATTGAAGCATCAGTTTGTATCATGTCCTTATAAACTCTGTTTCCTTCTGCGTTCACTTTCATGTCGGTCGCGCTTACCACACCAACTGTAACAGTCGGTTTATCATTGATCTCAAAAAGTCCGAACGGATTTCCGAGAGCTATTACCCATTCACCGATAATTACATCATCTGAATTACCGAGCTTCACATAGTCGAGATTGTTCTTATCTATTTTTAAAAGCGCGACGTCACTGTTCTTATCGGAGCCGATAAGTTTTGCTTCAATTGTTTCTCCGTTTGTCAGTGTTACCGAAATTTTAGTAGCATTGCCGGCGACGTGATCATTTGTAAGTATGTAACCGTCCGGAGAAATTATATAACCCGAGCCCAGTCCTTTTACGACTTGTTTCTGCTGGGGTCTGTTGCCGAAAAATTGTTTGAAGAAAGGATCATTATCAAACATGGAGAAGGGATCCTGTACATCTCTGACTTCCTCCACGTTAATGCCTACGATAGTCGGCGCTACCTTTTTAACTGCACGCGTGATGGCGGTCTCTCTTGTTTCTGAAATGCTTTTGTTGTTGTCCGAAATATTATTCTGAACAGGTGTAATATTTGTCTGCGAACCCTGCGGATTTCTCTCTTTCAAGAAATATTTTCCAATGACGATACCTGAAGAAAGAACAAGCAACGCTATGACGCTGATGAAGATTTTTTTGCTCATTTGTATATTGTTATTTGTAATATTAATTTGGTCTGTAACAGGTTTCAAAATATTCTGCATGATCATTTTTAATTTAAACTGTTTATTGCCCTATACGGATTTATTTTTTTAAATGTTTCTTTACTTTTTTATAGATCGCTTCACGGTCAATATTGAATTTACTCATTAGCTGTGAAGCAATAATCCCGCTTTCACCGAATGTATCGTCGATCGCGATGTAATCCATCTTTGTCGGATGATACATCGCAAGCACCTCCGCGACCGCGCTGTATAAACCGCACTGCCACTGGTGATCCTCGCATGTAATTATTAAGCCGGTTTCTTTTGCGCAGTTAATGATTGTTTCCTTATCGATTGGTTTAATTGTATGCAGATTAACAACTCTCGCGCTTATTCCGTCCTTCTTTAACTTCTGTGAAGCGATGATGGCTTCCCACACAAGAAGCCCGCTTGCGATCAATGTAACATCATTTCCTTCTACTAAAGTGTCCGCCTTCCCGAATTCAAATGGAGAATTCATATCGGTAAAATTAGGTGACTTCTCTCTGTAAAATCTGATATAGAATGGTCCTTGCGTTTCCAGTGCGAGCCTTACAGCTCTGTAGGTCTGATTGTAATCGCATGGTGTTACGACATTCATATTCGGAAGAACTCTCATGATCGCTACATCTTCAAAGGACTGATGTGTCGCGCCGTCAGGTCCTACAGTTATACCGCAGTGTGACGCGCAGATCTTTACGTTCATCTCGCTGTATGCGATTGACTGTCTTATCTGATCGAACGGTCTTCCTGTTGCAAATTCTCCGTAGGTGGATGCAACGGGAATTTTTCCGACCAGTGCAAGACCTGCCGCAGTTCCCATCATATCCTGCTCGGCAACGCCGACAGAAATAAATCTTTCTGGATAAAGGTCTCTGAACAAATTGGTTTTCACCGAGCCTGTAACATCACCACCCAGTACAACTATGTCATTATTCTCTTTGCCTGCATCTACAAGCGCGTCGGCAAAACCCTGTCTGGTTTCCTTTAGTTCGGGATCCTCGAAGTTGAATGTCATTGATTGGATTTTAAGTATTTTGAAAGGCAAAAATACTTTTTCTAAAACAGGTTTTCAAATGAATAATAAATGCAATGTCTTTTATTGATTGAACGCGCTCGCCAGCCTCGGGCAGGGATGACACGGAAGAAAATGATTTACGCTGATTTTTTTGACATTACCAAATTCAATTCAAATATAAAATTTATATTCACTCTGTAAAAAAAACTTTTTAAAAAATCTCAAAGATCAGCGATAATCAGTTAAAATCTGTGTCATCAGCGTTCTATATACAGAGTTGCAGTTACGGTGATATCACAATTACAAATTTTATATTATTGTTATAACAATACAGCATGTCATGCAGCGTTATCCTTTCATCATTATCAAGGTCAGCATGAGAGTATCCTGTTGAAAAGGAATTCATTCCATTAAAAATATCTGTTACGTCATTCACGTTCACTGCACCGTCCTGATTAATGTCACCTGTATAAATATTTGCCAGCCCGTTTTTTAAGATCAGATTATTTCCTAAAGCCATTGCGGTATCACTCGTGAAATCATATGACAATTCATACGATGAAAAAACTTCTCCGCCCAATTTGCTCCAGGTCTCAATCGAATTTTTATGATTTACTACAATATAATATTTATAATGATCATCAGGAATTGTCATCATTATAATACTTTTACCTGTAGAGTCGGGATATACTTTTCGGGACTCTAAAACTTTATAACCGTTTTTTGAATCTCTCAGTGAAACAGTCATTGTATCTGTTCGCGGTGAGATCGCCTGAAGCAACACTGTAAGATCAAGCTGTGAACATCTGTTGTCCAGTGAAGCAGCAGCGGGACCAAACATCAGAGCAAGTGAAGAGTTTATTACAGGTCCCTTAATGACAAGATCAGAGGAATCCCTGAACCTGTACAAAAGAAAATTATTTCCATAAGTATTTTTCATTCCAATGAGATGAGGCTGTAAGGTATTGTTGAAATAACTTGTGATAAAGTTTGTACCTGATGCCTCTTTATCGAACTGAATTAAAATGTTTGAATTGTAAGCCAATGAATCTCCGAATTCCAGACATACCTGAAAACTTAAGTAATCCGATCCACCACCGTTCTTTAACGGAATCCTGTCATAAGTAATGATCAACTGATTACCCGCGACTTTGTATGATAGCCTGTTATTTTCTGAGGCGGAATTTCCAGGATCAAGGTCGGTCCAGAACGCAGCCAGCGCGGGCACCTGCTGTGACAGTAAATAAATGTAATGTCCCGCGTCAGCGGAAAGAAGAAC